>CAIUOU010000074.1 GCA_903900845.1 uncultured Opitutia bacterium | reverse complement strand
CTCCATGCCTCGCCCATCGTCCTCCGTTCAGTCCATCCGTCTCGCCCGCCTGCTGCTGGCGCTGCTTTCGGGCGCCGCGACCCTCTGCGCCGCCGAGGCTGGCACCGGCACGGTGACCGGGCGTGTCTCTTTCGCCGCCAGCGGCGAGTATCTCGAGCTCGCGCGCGTCACGCTGGAAGGCGCCGGACGCGAGGCCTTCACCGACTCCGCCGGGGCCTATCTCTTCGCCGAAGTGCCCGCGGGCGATGCGCGGATTCGGGTATTCTACACCGGCCTGCCCGGAGAGACGGCCACGGTGGTGGTTGCGGCCGGGCAGGTCACCCGGCGGGACTTCGCGCTGGCCGGGGAATCCGCCCCGGCCCCGGCGACGGCCGCGACGGTTAAACTCGACCGCTTTGTCGTCGCGACCTCGCGCGAAATGGACGGCGCCGCGATCGCGGTGAACGACCAGCGCTTCGCCGCCGATATGCGCAAGGTGCTCGCGGCGGATGAATTCGGCACGACCGCGGACGGCTCCGTGGGAGAGCTGCTGAAGACCGTCCCGGGCGTGCAGGTGGCTTGGGTGGGCGGCGAGGCGATGAACATCCAGCTCAACGGCGTGCCCGCCGACTACACGCCCGTCACGGTGAACGGGTTCGAACAGGCGAGCGCGCAGGCTAACACCGCCCGGAACATCCAGATGACGAACGTCGCGACCAACAACCTGTCGCGTATCGAGGTGCGCTTCTCGCCCACGCCCGACTCCCCGGGCAGTGCCCTGGCCGGCACCATCAACATGGTCGTGCGCTCCGCCTTCGATCGCGCCCGGCCGGCGCTCAACGTTAGCACCTACCTGCTCATGCGCGACGGCGACCGCAGCCTCGCCCGCACACCCGGGCCCGGACGCGGCACCATGCCCAAGATCCAGCCGGGCTTCGAGTTCTCGTACGTGAAGCCGGTCAACGAGCGTTTCGGGTTCACCCTCTCGGGCGGCGGATCGACGCAATACCAGCCGTCCACCTTCATCCAGACGACCTGGCGCGGCGCCGCGGCCGCGACCAACGGCGGCACCCTCCCCAACACCACGCCCGACCAGCCGTACCTCACCGACTTCCTGGTTCGCGACTTTCCCCGCCTCACCAAACGCAAGTCCGCGGGCGCCACCCTCGACTGGAAGCTCGGGCGTCACGACCGCGTGTCGCTTTCGGTGCAGACGACCGCGTTCAACGGCGACTACAGCAGCCGCGACCTGACTTACTCCATCACGCGCGTGCTACCCGGTAGCTTCGGACCTGCCTTCACCCGCGGCGCCGCCGGCGCGGGGTCTCTCACCCAGGCCAACGCCGACCGCGACCAGGACTCCCGCAACCTCAGCGTGGGCTTCATCCACCGACACGCCGGCCCGGTGTGGAAAACCGAGCTCGGCCTTGGCGACTCCCGCGCCCGCAGCGTCTCCAGCAACTACTCGCGCGGCTACTTCGGAGGCATGACCGTGCAGCGCACCGGCGTCACGATCGCGTTCGAGGACATCGGTTTCGAGCAACCCGGCCGGATTCTCGTCACCGACGCGGCGGGCGCGACGGTGGACCCCCACCATCTCGCCAGCTACTCGATCGTCAGCGGATCGGGAAACGCGATCCACGGCCGCGGCTTTGATGACATCACCCGCGACGGCAAACGCAGCGCGTACGCGTTCGCCGCCCGTGATTTCGCGTGGCCCGCGCCCGTGACGCTGAAGGCGGGGCTCGACCTGCGGCAGAACTGGCGCGACCGGATCGGCGGGAGCATGGCGCAGAGTTTCGTCGGCGCCGACGGACGGGCCGGCACGGCCGACGACAACGCGGCGCCGATCCTTGACGACGTGTTCTCCCGCCGCCCGGGTGTGTTCGGCTTCCCGGCGACGCAGCGACCCTCCAACGCCAAGCTGTTCGACCTGCTCGCAACCCACCCAGCGTGGTTCACCTACAACGAGAACAACCATTACCGGTCCACACTCGGCCTTTCGAAGTTCGCTCGGGAGACCACCTCGTCGGCCTACCTTCGCGCCGACGCCACACTGTTCAGGAATCGGCTGAAGCTCGTCGGCGGCCTGCGAGGCGAGCAAACGAACATCGACGCCGAAGGACCACTGGAGGACCTCACGCGCAACTACCAGCGCGACGCCTCCGGCCGCGTGCTCCGCGGCGCCAACGGCCAGCCGCTCCAGTTGCCCGGCACCGCGCTGGAAATCTCCCGGCGCACCTACCTCGAGCGCGGATCCCGCGTGGAGAAGGAGTACCTGCGTTGGTTCCCCAGCCTCAACGCGACCTGGAATCTCCGGGCCAACACTCTCCTGCGCGCCGCGTATTACCACAGTGTCGGCCGGCCCAACTACAACCAGTACGCGGGCGGGATCACGCTCCCCGACCTCGACGCCGCACCCTCGCCTTCCAACCGCATCGTCGTGAGCAACACCGCGATCAAGGTCTGGAGCGCCCGCACCGGGAAAGTGGCGCTGGAACACTACTTCGAGGGTGTCGGTCTCCTCTCGGTGGGCGCATTCCGCCGGCAATTCGAGAATTTCTTCGGTAGCACGGTATTTCCCGCCACGTCCGAGTTCCTCGAGGTCCACGGTATCGCCGCCGCGGAATACGGCCGGTTCGACGTCGCCACACAGTACAACGTGCCCGGGGCGGTCCACATCCAAGGCCTGGATTTCCAGTACCGGCAGGCGCTCACGTTCCTGCCCGCCTGGGCGCGCGGGGTGCAGGTGATCGCGAGCGGAGCCACCCAGCGCATCTCCGGCGCCGAGGCCGACAATTTCTCCGGCCTCATCCCGCGCACCGCCAGCGTCGGACTGGTGCTGACGCGCCCGCGCTTCAACGTCCGCGTCAATTGGACGATGCAGAGCGAACGGAAGCTCGCCCAGATCAACGGGCTCAGCGTGGGCCCCGGCACCTTCACCTACGCCACACCCCGCCGGCTCCTCGACGTGAACGCGGAGTTCAACATCACGCGCCGCGTCAGCGTTTTCGGCAATATCCGCAACCTCGGCGACGAACCGGAGGACTTCGAGCGGCGCGGCCCGCAGACGCCCGACCGCGCGAGGTTCCGCCAGAGCGATCGCTACGGCGCGTTGTGGATCTTCGGCCTCCGCGGGACTTTCTGACCATGCCTCCCTCCCTGCGCGCCGGCGCCCTCATCCTCGCCCTCGCGGCCCACCTTCCCGCCGCCCCCGCGCTTCCATCGCTGGAGGAGGCGATCACCGCCACCCGCGATCTCTGGGGCGAGGCCGCTCTCGCGCAGCCAAACGGCCCCAGCTACGAGTTCCTCGCTCCGCTGCTGCCACCGCCGCGTTACGTGCACGCGGACTTCCGCCACTATCCGATCATCCTTTGCCCTCCCGGCGAGATTCCTTCGGGGCCGGTCGAATTCCGCCGCAGCGGGAGCGCCGGAGCGCGGCCCAAGGCGCGGCTGATTTCGGACGGAAGCGGGCTGAACTTGCGCGGCGGCAGCCGAAGCTGGAACGACGTCGGGGTCCCGGTGCGCTTCCGTGTCGGCCCGGATGAGTTCGCCTTCGGCGGCCTGCGCGACCGCGTCACGGAGCCGGTGCTCGCCGAGGGCTGGCTGCCGATCACGGAGATCCGCTACGCGCACCGCTCCCCGGTCCAAGCCGAGGGAATGGTTCCACTGGCGCCGACCGGCCCTCGTCCCGCCCCGGAGATCTACCGGCTCGAGGCGTTTGCAGCCACCACGCCGGGACTCGTGGAGCACTGCGTGGTGTTTGTCCGGTTCGATCTGGCGCAGGGAGCCAACGGCTTCCTCAGCGTCGACGTCGACGCCCCGGGAGCCCGTTTTGAAAACGGACGTCTCCTGGACTCCGCCGGCCGCGTCATCGCGGTGTTCGACACCACGTGGAAGCGGGAACGCGGAAGGATGGTGGCCCGCGTCCGTAAAGGCGCCGCGGCCACGCTGGCGGTGCCCACGACCCCGCTTCCGGCCGCGGCCGACTTGGCCGTCAGCCCTGCCGCATATGCCGACCAGCGCGCGGCGTGTGTCGCGACGTGGCAGGCGCTGGTCGACCGCGCCGCGCATGTCGACGTGCCGGAGCCGCGCATCAATCACGCGTGGCGCAACGCCATCGTGCAGAACTTCCAGCTGATCAACCACGGCCAGCTGCGTTACAGCACGGGCAACCAGTACGACCAGATCTACGCGGCCGAGGGGAGCGACGCCGTGATGGCCCTGCTCTCGTGGGGTTATGCGGCGGAGGCACGCCGTCTCCTCGAGCCACTGTTTGACTTCACCCGCCGCAACCTCGAGTTGCACCAGGCCTCCTTCAAGCTCGGCAACCTGGCTCGCTACGTCTGGCAAACCCGCGACACTGCGGCCCTCGCGGAACTTCGCCCGCGATGGGAAAAGGAGATCGCGCGCTTTTTGGACGGCCGCACGGGCCCGGGTGGCCTCTTTCCCAAGGAGCAGTATTGCGGCGACATCCACACCCCGGTGCAGAGCTTGAACGTCAACGCGCGGGCGTGGCGGGCGATGCACGATTTCGGCGCACTGCATAGCGTCTTCGGCGACCCTGAGCTCGGACGACGCTACTCCGCGGAGGCCGCTTCCTTCCGGCCTGTCGTGCTGCAAGCCGTGGAGCGGGTGGCTTCCCGCACCACGGAGCCGCCCTTTGTCCCGATCGCCCTCGACGGGGGGGAACCCGTGCACAGCCCGATCCTGCATTCGCGGATCGGGTCCTACTGGAACATCATCATCGGCTACACGATCGGCAGCGGCATCTTCCCGACGGGCGGCGAAGCCGAGCATTGGATCCCGCATTACCAGGAGCGCCACGGGGGCATCTTCCTCGGCATGGTGCGATCCGGCGGCGACACCTTCAATTTCTGGACAGGCCCCGAGCGGGTTAACCCGCTCTACGGCACCCGCTATACCCTCGACGCTCTGCGCCGCGATGAACCCGAGAGGGCGCTGCTGAGCTTGTACGGCACCCTCGCGCAGGGACTCACCCGGAATACCTTCGTTGGTGGCGAGGGTTGCACGCTGCGCCCCGTCGACGCCGACGGTCGCTTTTTCTACTGCCCGCCCAACAGCGCCGCCAGCGCACATGTGCTCTCAATGGTGCGCCAGCTGCTCGTGCAGGAGTGGGATCTCGACGACGATGGCCGGCCCGAAACGCTGCGCCTGATGTTCGGCACCTCACGGCGCTGGCTGGAGGACGGCAAAAAAATCCGCGTGGAACGCACCCCCACCGCATGGGGCGACGTCGGGGCGACCTTGGAATCGCGCCTCTCCGCCGGCGAAGTCATCGCGACCGTGGATCTGCCCTCGCGCCAGACCCCCACCCGCACCCTTCTCCGCGCCCGTGTGCCGGAAGGCTGGGCCGTTACCGGCGCCAACGCGACCGGACGCAAGCTCGCGGCCGATCCGCGCGGCACGGTCGATCTCACGGGACTATCGGGCCGGCAGATCATCCGGTTTTCCGTCTCCCGACGCTGAGCGGCGTCTCGGTTCCTCGCTCACAGGGTCCCTCGGACCTTTTCCGCCTCCCACCCGCGTGACGCGGGTTCGAAATTTGGTGGACCAGATCGGGATCAAACCGACGACCTCATCGTTGCGAACGATGCGCTCTATCAACTGAGCTACTGGCCCGTGAAAAAAAGGAGCGGGAGGTTGGGGAAAAGAGACGCGCCAAGTAAACACCAATTTTCCGCGCCCCCCCGGGCTCATCCGCTCTTGCCGGTGCCGCCGCCCTTTGGTCCCTTCGCTGACCTTTACTCCATGAGCTCCGTTCCCGACCACACCCGCAGACATTCCTCCGTCGTCGTCGACGGCCCCAGCCGCGCCGGCGCGCGCTCCATGCTACGCCCCGTCGGCTTCACCGACGAGGACTTCAAGAAGCCCGTGGTCGGTATCGCCTCGCTCTGGAGCATGGTCACGCCGTGCAACATGCACATCGACAAGCTCGCCGTGGAGGCCGAGGCCGGCACCAACGCCGCCGGGGGCAAGGGCGTCATCTTTGGCACCATCACCGTCTCCGACGGCATCAGCATGGGCACACCGGGCATGCGCTACTCGCTCGTTTCGCGCGAGATCATCGCCGACTCGATCGAGGCGGTCGCGGGCGGCGAGGGCTTCGATGGTCTCGTCACGATCGGCGGCTGCGACAAGAACATGCCAGGCTGCATCATGGCGATGGCCCGGCTCAACCGCCCGGGCGTCTTCGTCTACGGCGGGACCATCCTGCCCGGGATCCATCCGGACACGAAGAAGGAATGCGACATCGTGTCGGTCTACGAGGCGATCGGCCAGCACGCCGCGGGTAAGGTAGACGACGCCGGCCTGCGCAAGATCGAGGCCTGCTCCATCCCCGGCCCCGGCTCCTGCGGCGGGATGTACACGGCCAATACCATGGCCTCCGCCATCGAGGCGCTGGGCATGAGCCTGCCCAACAGCTCAAACCAGATCGCGATCGGCGCCGAGAAACGCGAGGACTGCCGCCGCGCCGGCGAGGCCACCCTCGCGCTGCTCAAGGCCGACCTGAAGCCGCGCGACATCATGACCCGGAAGGCGTTCGAAAACGCCATCACCGTCACCATCGCGCTCGGCGGCTCCACCAACGCCGTCCTACATCTTCTCGCCATCGCCCACTGCTGCGGCGTGCGACTGTCGATCGACGATTTCACGCGCATCGGGAAGCGGGTACCGGTGCTCGGAGATCTGAAGCCCTCCGGAAAGTACGGCATGGTCCACCTCACCCGCATCGGTGGACTTCCGCCGCTGATGAAGATCCTTCTCGACGCCGGCCTGCTCCACGGCGAGTGCCTGACCGTCACCGGGCGCACCGTCGCCGAGAACCTGCGCAACGTCCGTCCCTACGCCGCCGACCAGGATGTCGTGCGGCCCATCTCCAACCCGATCAAGTCCGACAGCCATCTGCGAGTGCTGTACGGTAACCTCGCCCCGGATGGCGCGGTGGCGAAGATCAGCGGCAAGGAGGGGCTCTCCTTCACCGGCAAGGCGCTTGTCTTCGAGAGCGAGGAAAAGGCGCTCGACGCCATCCTCGCCGGGCGCGTCAAGGCCGGCCACGTGATCGTCATCCGCAACGAGGGTCCGGTCGGCGGCCCGGGCATGCGCGAGATGCTCAGCCCCACCAGCGCCATCATGGGCCGTGGACTAGGCAAGGAGGTCGCCCTGATCACCGACGGCCGTTTCTCGGGCGGCAGCCACGGCTTCGTCGTCGGCCACATCACGCCCGAAGCCGCCGTCGGCGGCCCGATCGGCGTCATCCGCAACGGCGACCCCATCACCATCGACGCCGTCCGTAACGAGCTCACGCTCGGCGTCGCGGCCCGCGAGCTGAAGGCGCGCCTCAAGGCATGGAAACCGCGCGCCCCCCGCGAGACCCGCGGCGTGCTCGCGAAGTACGCCCGCACCGTGACCAGCGCCTCCGAAGGCGCGGTCACCGACAAGAATCTGTTCTGAACCGCACACCGGCCCCTCGCCGGGCGCGGGCTTCGCATCCTGCGCGGCGCCCGGATCCGGGCGCCACGCAGGGAATAGTAGCAACGACCACCTCCTCCGACGTCCGTATCCGCAGCCGCCCGTCCACCCGATGACCTGGTCCCGCTTCCAACAGCACTTCCACCATTACCCGGAGATCGGCGTGTCGCTGGATCTCTCCCGGCTGCCGTTCGGGGATGACTTCCTTCCCGGCATGGAGCCGCGGATGCAGGCGGCCTTCGCCGCCATGCGGGAACTCGAGCGCGGGGCGATCGCCAACCCCGACGAGGGCCGCATGGTCGGTCACTACTGGCTCCGCGCACCCCACCTTGCGCCCAACCCCGCCATCACGGGGGAGATCGCCTCCACCTTGGCCGCCGTGCGGGACTTCACCGCCCGCGCGCACGCGGGTGAGATCGCCGGCCCCAAGGGTCGATTCCGCGACCTGCTCGTCATCGGCATCGGAGGCTCCGCGCTCGGCCCGCAACTCGTCGCCCAGGCGCTCGGCCGTCCCCGCCGGGACAAGCTCGCGGTCTGGTTCCTCGACAACACCGATCCCGACGGCTTCGACGGGGTCTTCGCCGCGCTCCGTGGCCGCCTGGCCCGCACCCTCGTGCTCGTGATCTCGAAGTCCGGCGGCACCGCGGAGACCCGCAACGGCATGCTCGAGACCATCGCCGCCTTCCGCGCCGCCGGCCTCGAGCCCGCGCGGCATTTCGTGGCCGTCACCGGGGCGGGCTCCAAGCTCGACCAGACCGCGGAACGCGAGGGCTGGCTCGCGCGCTTCGCGATGTGGGACTGGGTCGGCGGCCGCACCAGCGAGCTGAGCGCCGTCGGCCTGCTGCCCGCGGCCCTGCAGGGCATCGACATCGACGCCATGTTGGCGGGCGCCGCCGCCATGGACGAACTCACGCGCGTTCCCGAAACGGCGCGCAACCCGGCCGCGCTCATGGCGCTCGCGTGGTACGCAGCCACCGAGGGAAAAGGCGCGCGGGACATGGTGGTGCTGCCCTACAAGGATCGCCTGCTGCTCTTCTCCCGTTACCTCCAGCAACTCGTGATGGAGTCGCTGGGCAAGGAGCTGGACCTCGAGGGACGCGTGGTCAACCAGGGCCTCGCCGTCTACGGCAACAAGGGATCCACCGACCAGCACGCGTATGTGCAGCAACTCCGCGAGGGCGTGAATAATTTCTTCGTCACGTTCATCGAGGTCCTGAAGGACCGCGAGGCCAAGGCCTCGCTCGAGGTCGAGCCGGGCGTCACGTCCGGCGACTACCTGCAGGGATTCCTGCTGGGGACGCGCGACGCGCTCAGCGAAAAGGGCCGGCCCTCGATCACGCTCACCCTGCCCGACGTTTCGCCGCGCTCGCTGGGCATGCTGATCGCGCTCCACGAGCGCGTCACCGGGCTCTACGCGACGCTGATCGGCATCAATGCCTATCACCAGCCGGGCGTCGAGGCCGGTAAGAAAGCCGCGGGCGCCGTGATCGCCCTGAAGCTGAAGCTCATGGAGGCGCTGCGCTCCGCCGGCGGCGAGGCCTTGAACGCCGGGGAACTCGCCGCGCGCGCCGGGGCACCGGATCGCGCGGAGGCTGCCTTCAAGATCCTCGAGCGCCTCGCCGCCAACCGCGGCTCCGGTGTGCGCAAGCGCGCCCGCGCCCGCGTCGTCGAGTCCACGTTTCGGCTGGCGTAACCCCCGTGGCGGGCGAAGCGTCGGTCCTAGCGGACCATGCACCGGCTGCCCTTGATTCTCTGCCTCGTCGCCCTCGCCTGCACGTTCCTCTCCGGCGCGTTGTATCTGCGCATCGGCGATTCGAAGCGGGTGCTGGAGATCAGGCTCTCCGAATCGGAACGTCGCGGCGCGCAGCTCGGCTCCGATCTTTCCGCGGCGAAACGCGAGGGCGAGGAGGCCCGCGCCCGCGCCGAGGCCGACGCCACGCGCGCCGCCAAACACGAGCTCGAGCTCGCCCGCACCCGCGAGCGACTCACCGCCGCCGAAAGCCAGGGCGCCGCCCTCGAGCGCAACCTCGCCGACACCCGCACCGTCCTCGCGGTCTACGAGTCGACGGCCAAATCCCTCGGCGACGAGATCACCGCGCTTCGCCGCGACCTGGAGCAGAGCCGCCGCGCCAACGCCTCACCGGAGGCCGTGCAGGCGTACCGGAACACCATCGCGGAGCTCGAGCGCCAGCTGGCCACCGCCCGCAACGGCGCCGCCCTGCCCGCCGCCGCGGGAGCGTCAACCGCCGTCTTCACCAACCGCGCGGGCCGCTCCACCGTGCTTAGCGTCGGCCCCCAAGGATCCTTTGTCGTGGTGAACTTCGGCTCCGCCCGCGGCGCCCAGCTGGGCCATCGTCTCAACATCAGCCAGGGCACCATCGCGGTCGCTACCGCCGTCATCAGCGACGTCCGCGCCCACTTTTCGGTCGCCCAGGTGCAACCTGAGTCCCTCCGCGGGGTCTTGCAGAAGGGTGATTCCGCCGTCCTTATACGTTGAAACGAACATGAGCTCACTCCGCCGCATCCTCCTCGCCGCCGTCGCCACCGCGCTCGGCCTGCTCGCCACGGGCTGCAGCACCAACAGCCCCAAGCAGACCTCGATTCCCTGGAGCCGGCCCGCCGGCTGGGAAGGCCAGATCCCGGGCATGGGCCAACCCAGCGGCCGCTGAGGCTCCCGACGGAACCGCCGGCCTCCGGCCTTCCTTGGAGAACTCCTCCCTCACCCCGCAGCCCGGCCACCTCTACGTGGTCGCGACCCCGATCGGCAACCTCGCCGATCTCACGGACCGGGCCCGCGCGATCCTCGGCGCCGTCGACCTGGTGGCTTGCGAGGACACCCGCACCACCGGCGCCCTGCTCTCGCGCCTCGGGCTGAGCCGCGAGCTTTTCGCGTACCACGAGCACAACGAGACCGAGGCCGCCGAGCGGCTCGCCGACCTGCTCTCCGCGGGAAGGTCGATCGCCATCGTGAGCGACGCGGGCACCCCGGCGATCAGCGACCCGGGATTCCGCGTCGTGCGCGCCTGCCGCCGGCGCGGCCTGCCTGTGGTCCCCGTGCCAGGTGCGAGCGCCGTCGTCGCCGCACTGAGCGCCAGCGGCCTGCCGACCAACGGGTTTCTCTACGCCGGCTTCCTGCCGCCCAAGAGCGCCGCCCGGATCGCCTTTTTCGAACGTCACCGCGACTTCCCGTACACCATCGCCCTGTTCGAGAGCTGCCATCGCATCGACAAGGCCGTCCATGAGATCGTCGCCGGGCTAGGGCCTGGGCGCGTCATCTGCGTGGCGAAGGAAATCACCAAGCTCCACGAGACTTTCCTTACCGGTCCCGCCGCCAACGTGCAGGCGCGCCTCGCCAAAGCCAGCCTGCGCGGGGAGTTCGTGCTCCTCATCGCGCCGGCGGATTTCACGCTCTGACATGGCGAGCGCGTCGTCCGCCCCCGTCGCCGTCATCGACGTCGGCAGCAACTCCATCAAGGTGCTTGTCGCCCGGCGCGGCGATGGCGGCGGCCTCGAGCACGTGAGCGCGCACACGCTCGACGCGCGGATCGGCGCCGGGATCAGCCGCGAACACCCGCGTCTGTCCGAGCCGGGCATGGAGGCCGCCCTGACCGCCATCCGGGAACTCGCGGCGGAGTCGGCCGCCCTCGGGGCCGCAAGTCCCGTGATCGTGGCGACCAGCGCGGTGCGCGACGCCGCCAACGGCGCCGAGTTCCGCGAGCGGGTGCGCGCCGCCACCGGCGTCACCCTCCGCATCCTGAGCGGCGACGAGGAGGCCGCGCTGATCGGTCGCGGCCTGCTCTGCGATCCCGGACTGCGCGAACTGCGCGATTTCATCCTGTGCGATCTCGGCGGGGGCAGCCTCGAGTGCGTCGCGTTCACCGGTCGCGCGATCAGGAGCAAGGTGAGCCTGCCGCTCGGTTGCGTGCGCCTCACGGAACGCTTTGTACCCGACCCCGCCGCGCCGGTGGCACCGGCGGCGCTGGCGGCCGTCGCGGCCCACACCCGGGCAAGCCTCGCGGCTTCGGGCTTTGATTTCACGTCTGCGCGGGCGGGCGCCATGGTCGGCACCGGCGGCACGATCTCGACCACACGCGCCATCCTCGCCCGCCGCGAAGGACACGACTTCGATTCCAGCAGTCCGGTGATAACGCTGGCCCGTATCCGGGAACTTATGACGGAGACCGCCGGCCTGCCGATCGAGGGGCGTCGCGCGCTGCCGGGCCTGCCGGCCGCCCGGGCGGATGTGTTTCCCGCCGCGCTCGCGACCGTGGTGGCGCTGCTCGAACACGCCGGAGCCGGCGCGGTCCGCCACTCGCTTTGCAACCTGCGGCACGGCCTCGCCGCCGAGACCCTCGGTCTCGGCTGAGCGGCGGCCGGAACGTCATCAGGCGACGAAAGAGTAATCGTACGGCGCGCGGAGTTCCCGCGCGACGAACGCATTGCCCTCGGCGGCGAACGCGCCGGTAAACTGTTCGGCCTGCGGATCCCAAGTCAGGGTGCGGCCCGTGCGCATCGAGATGGCCCCGAGATGGCACATGGTCGCGCTGCGGTGGCCGGTCTCCACGTCGCAAACCGGCGCCTGCCTGGAGCGCACGCAGTCGAAGAAGTTCTCCGTGTGGTTCTTGCTCTCGTACAAGCGCACGGCCCCGTCGGGCAGCGGAGCCTTCAGGATCTCCGGGTCGCTGGCCTTGATCTGGTCGCGGTTCACCCAGATCCAGCCGTTCTCGCCCTCGAAGCGGATCCCGTTGCGCTGGCCGTCGGCGTTGATCTTGGCGCCGTAGATGGAGTCGTCGCGTGTGGTGCGGATATTGAGCCGCACACCGTTCTCGTAGGTGTAGTTCACCTCGTACTCGCTGAACGTCGTGTAGCCGCCGATGACCGGCTCCGCCATAACCCGCGAGCTCACGGTGCGCGGAGCGAGCAGGCCGATCGCCCAGTAGGCGATGTCGTTGTGATGCGCGCCCCAGTCGGTCATCGTTCCGCCCGAGTACTCGTACCAGAACCGGAAGGTGCGGTGGCAGCGCTCCGGGACGTAATCATGGGCGGAAGCCGGCCCCTGCCAGAAGTCCCAGTCGAGCTCCGCCGGCACGGCTGCCGTCTTGAAAGGCCCCTCGCGGAGGCCCGCCGGAAGCCAGACGTCGGCCGCGCGCAGCTTCCCGATGCGCTGGTTGCGCACCAGTTCGCAGGCGAGCCGGAAGCGTTGTGAGCTGCGCTGCTGGGTGCCCGTCTGCAGCACGATGCCCGACTTTCGGACCGCTTCCACCAACCGACGGCCCTCGTCGATCGTGAGCGTCAGGGGCTTTTCGGCGTACACGTCCTTCCCGGCGCGCGCACAGCCGAGATTGACCAGAGTGTGCCAGTGATCAGGCGTGCCATTGATCACCACGTCGATGTCGTCCCGCGCGAGCACCCGGCGGAAGTCGGCGCAATCCTCGGGCTTACGCCCCTCCACGGTGAGCTTCTCGATGGCCGTCGCGGCGCGCTTGCGGTCGACGTCGCACACGACGCGCACGTCACCCCAGTTGGCGGCGTTGCGGGCATCGTTGGTGCCCTGCCCGCCCGCGCCCACCAGCGCGATGCCCGGCCGGTCGTTCGGCGAGAGCCGGCGGCGTCGCACCGCCTCGGCCGCGACCAACTGGCGCTCGGCGAACCAGACCGGCACGCCGGAAACCGCGGCGAACGCGGCGCAACGTTGCATGAAACGACGACGGGAGACGTGAAATTCCTTCATGGGGAGGGTAGGCGCGCGACCCTAGCGCCGCACCCCCCGGCCGCAAGCCCGCCGAACGGCAAGGAAACCTCAGGGGATGCGCGCCGCGGCCAGCCCCGGCTCATCCAGATCGAGCCGGTGCATGATCTGGTTGTAATCGTACCGTGGCACCGCCGGCGGCCGGTCGGCGAACTCGCGGGTGAACGTGCCCTCGAAGATCAGCACGGGCGAATCCGCCTCGAACCACATGGCGTGGATGCGAGGGTTGTAGAAAGTGTAATTGTCGTGGCCGAGCACCTTGACGGCGGGCCCCCACGGACCGGTCGGCGCCGGCGCCTCCGCATACCAGATGTCACCAAGAAACGAGCCCGCACCGCCCGCCTGCGTGAAGATCGTAACCCACTTCCGCCGCCACGGATGCCAGGCGACGGAGCCACCGTGCACTTTCACCGGCGGGCCGCCGTCCGCCGGGGCGAGGGTCACCGGAGCCTCCAGCTTTTCCCACCGCGCCGGATCACGCCATGTCTCGAAGGTTGCGCGGCAGCGCAGCACGGGAAGCGGATTGCCGAAATAAGCCCACTTCACCCCCCGCTCGTCGGCCGCCACGAACGCCTGGCCGTCAGGAAGGGGCGGTGGACGCGGGCCGGCATCCAGCTCGCGCCAGAGCACGGCCAGCGGTTCGAAGTTTTCCGACGCCTCGTTCCATCCGCAGAGCCCGGTCTCATAAACGGAGAGTGGCGGACGGACCTTGGCGTACGCGGCGACGAGCCGTTCACGGCCGGCACCATCCGGCAGAACGATCATCCCGCTCAGCCAAGTGGGCCCCGGCCCCGGTAAGCGCGCGACGTCGCGTGGCCGACCGGAAGACCCGCGAAGGTGAGAGAACTCCAAACGAAGCGGCGGCTCGAAAACCGCCAACGGCCGCGCGGGAGTACGCGCCGCCGACATGTGGAAGATCCCGAGCGGGTAATGGGGCAGCGTCGTGTCGCCCCATGCCCAGAAAAGCCCGGAGCCGAATGGCACGGCCTGCACGCTGTCGCAGCCGAGCACGCCGGTCTCGCTCCAGGGGCTTTCGAGCCCGAGCTTCTGGCTTTCCGCGAAGATCCCCGCCCCCGTCACGCGTCCGAGCCGCCGCGCGAGACTGGTGCGCTCGACCTCCACGCGCAGCCGCCCGCCCGGAACCGGCGTCAATCGAACACCTCGGTAACCGAACCCGTCGGCCGGCACCCCGTAACCATGCCCGGCGACCTCCAGCCACAACTCCTGTCCCATGAACTCGGGCAGGTCGAAGGCGACCGCGCCCGCATTGTCGGAAACGAACCTAACCCCGTGCAAGGTGCGCAGCTCGACCAGCGGGACCGGCCAGCCGGAACCGCGCTCCACCACGTCGATACGGCAAGGCGCCAAGGGCGCGGCCGCGATGGCGGCAGCGGCGATCAATCCCGCGAAAATCCCGGCGACAACGGAACGCGCCGGGCGCATAGCTCAGCCGAGCGAGAGCTTGTACTCCACCGACTCCCGCAGGGCTTCCCAACTCGCATCGATGATGTTGTCGCTCACACCGACGGTGCCCCAGATGCGGGCGCCGTCGCCACTCTCGATCAGCACGCGGGTACGCGCGCCGGCGCCGTCACTGCCCTCAAGGATGCGGACCTTGTAGTCGCGCAGCCCCACCTCGCGCAAGGCGGGGAACGTGCGCTCCAGCGCCAGCCGCAGGGCCTTGTCGAGCGCGCCGACCGGCCCGATATCCTCGGCCACCGTGTGCACGGTCTCGCCGTTGACGCGAAGCTTCACCGTCGCCTCGGCCCAGAGCTCGCCGCCGTGACGCTCGATGATCACCCGGTAGCCCTCGACCTCGAAGAAGGAACGCCGCTGGCCAAGGTGCCGCGCGACGAGCAGCCGGAAGGAGGCGTCGGCCGCCTCGTATTCATAACCGCGGAATTCGCGTTCCTTCAGCTCATCGATCAGCGCCTTCATCTCGGGGCGTTTCTCGTCGAGCTCGATGCCGAGCTCGCGCGCCTTGAGCGCGAGGCTGCTGCGGCCGGCCATGTCCGAAACCAGCACGCGAGTACGGTTGCCGACCAGGGCGGGGTCGATGTGCTCGTAGCTCCGCGCCACCTTCTGGGCGGCGTTGGCGTGGAGGCCTCCCTTGTGGGCGAAGGCCGACTGCCCGACGAAGGGTGCCTTGGGATCGGGCCGAAGGTTCGCGAGCTCGTCGAAGAAAAGGGACAGGTCGCGCAACTGGGCGAGATGGCCCGCGCAGCGGGCGGTGCGGCCCATCTTCAGCACGATGTTCGGCAGGATCGTCGTCATGTTGGCGTTTCCGACGCGCTCGCCGTAGCCGTTGACGGTGCCCTGGACGAGCGTGGCGCCCGCGGCCACTCCCGCCAGGGAGAGCGCGACGCCCAGTCCGCTGTCATTGTGGCAATGCACGCCGACCTTGTCGGCGCCGAACTCCTTCACCACGCGGGCAACGATTTCCTTGAACTCGTCCACCAGCGTGCCGCCGTTGGTATCGCAAAGCGTGAGGTTCGACGCGCCGCCGCGCACCGCGGCCGCGAGGGTGCGCAGCGCGTAGTCGGCGTCGGACTTGAAGCCGTCAAAGAAGTGCTCCGCATCGTAGATGACCTCGCGCCCCTCGGCGACCAGATGGCGCGCGGAGTCCTCGATCATGGCGAGGTTCTCCTCAAGGGTGGTGCGCAGGATCTCGGTGACGTGGAGATTCCACGTTTTCCCGACGATGGTCATCACGGGCATGCCGCTGTCGAGGAGCGTGCGCAGCTGAAGATCCTCGGCGGCCTTGACGCCGGCGCGCCGCGTGGAGCCGAAGGCCGCCAGCCGCGCGTGGCGCAACTTGAGCTTCCTCGCCTCCTGGAAAAACGTGATGTCGCGCGGGTTCGAGCCGGGAAACCCGCCCTCGATGTAATCGACGCCGAACTGGTCGAGCCGCTCCGCAATGAGCAGCTTGTCGGTCACGGAGAAGCTGATGCCCTCACCCTGCGTGCCATCGCGGAGGGTGGTGTCATAGATCTTGACGACGTTGCTCATGGGAAAGGTCTAGCGTTGCCCCACGGTAAACAGGAGGCAAGGGAGCTTTTGGAAACCAACCGCACGAGACGTCCCGAAAGGTCACCGTTGCCCGCGCTCGATCAGCCAGCCGAGCGCGCCCTGCGCCGCGCCGTGGGAAAGCGGATGCGCGGCGCCATCGCACTCCCCCGCCGCGACGAGCACCCGCCGGAGCGAAGGCGGCAGATCGCCGGGAAACCAATGGCGCCAACGCCGCTCCGCCGCCGCGATGCAAAGTCCCTCGGCCGCGGCCAACGGAAGCAACCCATCGCAGATCAGGGAATCGAGGCGCGTGCCCGGAATCGCCCCGCCGCAAACCCTCTCCGCCACCTTCGCGCGCCATTCGCCGAAACCCTCCGCCCGTCGCACCGCGGCCGCGCCCTCGACGGGCGCGGGGAGCCCCGCCTCCAGCGCCCGGGCGGCGTCACGCCAGACCTCGGGCCAGCGCGGCACGCGCGCCACCCAGGCGGCGTACTGGCGCAACCGCACCACGGGACGGTTGGCGGGACGCACCCCCTGGAGGCTCCAGGTCTCGTCACCGGTCGCCGCCAGTGCCGCGGGGTCGGGCGGTCGTTCGCGCCAATCCGGCAACGGATGGCAGGCCGCGAGGCGCAGCATCGGCGCGCGGTTGAAGCGGTAGCCGAGGATTTCCAGCGCGGTCTGGTGGCAAGCGGCCTCCCAACCGAGGCGTCGCAGGCGCAGCCCGGCGAAATGCACCTTCTGCCGCCAACGCCGTGCCGCATGATTCTCCAGCAGGCGTCGGCGCTCCTCCGCCGGAACCTGCGCGAGTTCGTCCGGCAAACGCGCGAGCACGCGCCCCGCCATTTGCTCGACCGCCTCGTCGGCCGCGAACTCCTCCAAACCCCGGTGCAGGAGCGGCAACAACGCGAGCACCGGGATGCGATTTCCACCGGTCCCGACGGTAACCGAACCCGGCGGCGGCGGAAAAAGCACGACGTGCAACCCGACGTCGTTGTAGGCCGGGTCACGCGCATGACCATGGGCATCCCAGTCGGCGGCGTGCAGGTGCAACTCGACGTCCCCTGTGAACACCGGCGCGTCCACGCCGGTCCCGAACCGCAGGCGTGCCTGCCGGAAATCCGGTCCTCCGAGCAGATTCCAGCGCCCTGGGAAAAGAATGCGCAGCGCCCGCCCATCCACGAGCCGCGCCGCGGCGCGATCAAAGTCACCGCGCAGCCAGATCTTCTGGAGCAACCGCTCCGGGAAGGCGAAGGCGCCGTGGATGCCCTGGAGCTCCGCGACGCAGGGATCGGTCCCCGCGATCACGGCAACTCACTTTCCGCCCACCGCGTAGAGGCGGCGCTGGCCCGTGATGTACAGCGTGCCGTTCGCCAGCACCGGCGTACCGTGCGCGCAATCCGGCAGAGGTTCATGCCGGGCGACTAGTTTCTTTTTGCGGCCGGTGGCGAAAATCACCACGTCGCCGTCGGCCGTCTGCACCAGCACGCGGTCACCCGCGACGAGCGGCGAACCCCAGACCGCCGCCTTGAGATCGTGGACCCAGACGCGCGCGCCCGTCGCGAAATCGACGCAGTTGAGAAACCCGGCGGTGTCGGTCGCGTACACCAGCCCATCGACCACCGCGACGGTCGAGATGCTGTCGTTGAACGCCTCCCCGCCGAGGCGCCAGCGCTCGGCGGTGGCGGTGACATCCCCGCGGCCCGTGGCATCGATGCGGCGCAAGGCGCCGGGTCCGCCCCCGGCCTCAGGCTCGCCGATCGCGACCACCACGGAATCGCCGATGATCACCGGCGCCGACACCAGGTTGTAGGTCGTCTCCGGATCTCCTTCGGGGTGGATCTTCTCGTGGGCCTTGCAGTTGAAGCGCCACAGCGACTTTCCGGTCGCGGGCTCAAAAGCGTAGATCCAGCCGTCGCCGCCGGGGAACACCACTTGCGGCTCCCCTTTCACCAATCCGTGGGCCGGGGATCCCCACTGACCCGTGAGGATGCGAGCGCCCGGCGAGCTGTCCTTCCAGACGATCCGGCCGGTGTTCCGGTCGACCGCCACGAAGCTGGGCACCGCGGGATTGGCGACTTTGCCAGTGCGGGGGCTCGCGCCGTGTCCGGTGAGCACAAAGACCAGGTTTCCAGCGACCACCGGCGAGGAGGCGGAAGCCTGGTTGGGAGCGACCCCGAGCGTCGCGCGAAGGTCGATTTTCCAGCGTTCCGTCCCGTCGATGACGGCGCGTGCCACCAGTTCCCCGCGGTTGCTCACGTAGTAGATCGTGTCGCCCTCCACGCAGGGGGTGGAGCAGACTCCGATGCTCACGTCGTCCTCGGTGGCGTCACCGAGCTTCTCATGGACCGCCTCCCAAAGCAGACGGCCGTCATTTTCCGCGAAACACTTCAGCACGCCACCCTTGCGCCGGTCCTCCTCCGGCAGGTTGGTGCCGATGAAGACCCGCCCGTCGCTGATCACCGGCGCGCCGTACGTCACGTGCCCCAACGGGGCCGTCCAACGGATGTTTTTCCCGGCGCCACCCTCCTCCCAACTCCATCCGCCGGGGATCGCCACGGGGCTCGACACCATGTTGCGGTCGGGCCGGCCGCCGAGCATCGGCCAATCGGCCGCAGGCGAGTCGGTCGCGAGGGCGAGCAACGCGAGCAGGGAAACAAGTTTCCGGATCATGATTTCGGCGCGATGCAGACAAGGTGGTTGAAGGTGCGCACGTAGAGCCGGCCGCCGTCGACGCACGGCGTCGTGTGGCTGCCCTCACCGATCGGGTTGCGCGCGAGTTCCTCGAATTTCTCCCCCGTCGCGAGCACGACCATCTCGCCCTTCACCGTCGGAACGTAGATGCGCCGGTCGATCATCACCGGCGAACCGAAGAACTCGGCGCGGAGGCGCTCCGACCACAATTCGCGGCCCGTCTCCGCCTCCAAGGCGGTGGCGACTCCGCCGTCACTCACCCAGTAGAGGATGCCGTCGCGGTAGAGCGGGGTCGTGACGTAAGGCGTGGCCTTCCGGATGACGTAGGCCACGTGTGTCGCGCCCACGTCGCCCCGGCCACCGAGGCGTACCGCGGTAAGCTGGTTGCCCGCGCCTCCGGCCTGGCCGCAGCTGCCGATCACGACGCCGCCCGCGACGACCGGCGAGGCCGCCATGCGCAGCTTGTAGACCGGCGCCTCCCAATTCGACCGGCCGGTCCTTGGGTCGAGGCTCGAAATACCGTGCGACTTGCTGGTGAGCAGGAGTTCGTCGGTGCCGTCGGGGCGCGTGTGCACGCAAGGCGTGCTGTAGGCGGTGCCGTTGTCGGACGCGCGGCGATTCGCCTCCCAGACCGTCTTCCCCGTCGCGAGGTCGAGCGCGACGACCGAGCTGGTGGCGTCCTGATCATTGGTCACGATCACCGTCCGCTCGTAGATCATCGGCGAGGCGCCGTGGCCATGCTGGGAGGTGAACGTGCCGAGATCCCGCTCCCAAAGCAGCCCGCCGTCGTGCGCGAAAGCCCGCACCCAGAAGTGCTCCGTCGAGACGAAGGTCGCGATGACGCGCTCGGCGTCGACGACCGCGGATCCGTTGGCGTAGCTCGTGTTGCGGTTGGTGAGCCGCGGCATCGGCAGCTCGTAGGACTTGGTCCAGACCTGCCGCCCGTCGCGCTTGTCGAGGCAGACCAAGAGACGCTCGCGGCCGTTGTCGCGGGCCGTCGTGAGGAAAATGCGGTCGCCCCAGATGACCGGCTGGGAGTGTCCGGTGCCCGGAAGCGGGACCCTCCACACGAAGTCGTTCGTGGTCCACTTGACCGGAATCCCGCGGACGTCGACGATACCAGCGCCGTTGGGACCGCGAAAGCGCGTCCACTCCTGGGCGGAAGCGGGAAGCGCGGGGAGCGCAAGGAGAAGGAAAAATCGCAGGCCTGAGTTGGAGATTTTCATCGCGAAAAACCGGGCATTTGAGCTCCGGCGGGAAAGCGCCCGCAGCCTGAAACCAGTGCCGACTCGGTCAACGAGATTACCACCCCGAATCCGGGTAGAGCGATGCGGCGCGGCACGGCCGGGGTTGACGGACCCCGACCTCGCGTAGACGTTCCGGCACCCGCCGGTACCCAGTATGCTGCCCCTTCGCCCCACCACCGTCCTGCTGCTCGCCTCGATCCTCCCGCGTTCCCACGCCGCGGACGAAAAGCTCTCCTTCAATGAGCACGTGAGGCCGATTCTCTCCCAGAATTGTTTCGCGTGCCACGGGACCGACGCCGCGCACCGTAAGGCGGGACTCCGGCTGGACGAGCCGGAGTCGGCTTACGCCGAACGCAAGGGCGTGCGGGCGATCGTGCCCGGAATCGTCGAGGCTTCCGAGATCTGGCAGCGCATCATCAGTCCGCACGAGGACGAGGTCATGCCGCCGCCGGACGCCCACAAGGTGCCTCTCACCCCCGTGCAACGCGACGTGATCAAGCGTTGGATCGAACAGGGCGCGACCTACCAGCGCCACTGGTCGTTCGAGCCGATCGCGCGTTCCGCGCCACCAGCGGCGAAACCGGGCCTGGAGCATCCCATCGACCGCTTCATCGCCGAGCGTCTGGCCCCCCGAGGCCTCGCGCTTTCCGCGGAGGCGCCCCGCGAGGCGCTCGTGCGCCGGGCGACGCTCGACCTCACCGGGCTCCCGCCCACGCCCACCGAGGTTGACGCGTTCGTCAACGACCGCTCGCCCGACGCCTACGCCCGCCTCCTGGACCGCTTGCTGGCCTCCCCCCGCTTCGGCGAGAACCTCTCGCGGCACTGGCTCGACGCGGTGCGCTACGCCGACACCCACGGCCTGCATCTCGACAACGTCCGGACCATCTGGCCGTACCGCGACTGGGTGGTGAACGCGTTCAACCGCAACCTGCCCTTCGACCAATTCACCATCGAACAGCTCGCGGGCGATCTGCTGCCGAACCCCCGCATCGATCAACTCGTGGCGACGGGCTACAACCGCAATATCCTCTCCACCTCCGAGGGCGGATCCATCGAGGAGGAAGCCGAAGCCCGCAACACGGCCGACCGCGTCGATACCACCGCGGCGGTTTGGCTGGGGCTCACCGCCAGCTGCGCGTCGTGCCACGACCACAAGTTCGACCCGTTCACGACCAAGGACTACTACTCGCTCGGCGCGTTCTTCAAGGGCCTGGCCGACCGGTGCTGGGACGGTAACGTGCGCATCGCCGCGCCGATCGCCATCATCGCTCCCGACGAGAAGAAACAACGCTACATCGACAATCTGGTCGCGGAGTCGGCCCGGCTTGAGGCGAAGCTCCGCGCCCGCTCCGCGGAACTCGAGGCCGCGGGCCGAAAGGTGATCAAGCCGGGCAAGGACCCGGTGACCTACGAGGTGGTTTTCGCGGAGGACTCCGACCTTCCAACAGCCGAAACCGTGCTCGCGCCGCCGTCCCCCGGGGAGTGGCGGGGGGGAGCGGGCGTGCCGGTCGCCGGCGGAAGACGCGCCCTGCGGCTCGAGGGCGACACGGGGCGGCCGTTCATCTTCACCGCGGGCGACGTCACCCTGACCGTCCGCAACGAGGCCACCGCCTTCGTGCATTACCACGGCGACCCCGCCCGGCCTCCGCGCGCCGTGAGTCTCGAGTTCCTCAGCGAGGAGAAGACCCGCCGCATGATCTGGGGCGACCTGTCCGCGTTCGGGGCCGAGGAAGCCAAGGACGCCCTCCATGCCGGGCCCTTGCCCACACCCGGAGCCTACGGGCGTCTCGAATTGTCCGCCTGCGACTCCGGCGTGAAGGAGGGAAAGACCTACACCGGCCTGCGCATCACGCAGCGGGGCGGCTCAGCGTGGTGGGACCGCGCGGGAGCGGTGCACATGACCACAAATCCCGCGGCGGATCCGCTGCTTTCCAAGGATGCCTGGGTGAACAGCCTCCGAAGCGGGGCCCGAGCCTTCTCCACGCTTACGCTACGGCACGACATCAATTTCCTCGTCGGCCTTTCGGGCACCCAGCAGGTCAATGAGGAGAAACGGAAGCTGGAGGAATTTTACCGGGACTACATCTATGGCCCTCTGCGGACGGACCTGGAGCCGGAAGCACACGCCGCGCGGCGCCTCATGGCCGAGCAGGTCCACTACGAGCAGACCCTGCCGGTGTCACCGATCTCGCGGGAACGGGAAGAGCCGCTGCCCGCGCACGTACTCATCCGCGGCCAGTATGACAAACCCGGGGACAAAGTGTCCCCCGAGACCCCTTCCTTCCTCCCTCCCCTCAAGCCGCGCGGCAGCCGTCCGGACCGGCTCGATCTGGCGCGATGGATGGTCGACCCCGCCCACCCCCTCACCGCGCGGGTCGCCGCCAACCGCCTCTGGCAGCAATTCATGGGCGCCGGGCTCGTCCGCACCCCGAGCGACTTCGGCGCGCAGGGCGAGCCGCCGACCCATCCGGAGCTGCTCGACTGGCTCGCCACCGAATACGTGCGCACCGGCTGGGACACGAAGGGTTTCATCCGCCTGCTGATGACCTCCCGCGCCTACCGTCAGGATTCCCGCGTGACACCGGAGATGCTCGAGCGGGATCCGGAGAACCGCTGGCTGGCGCGCGCCTCGCGCCTGCGGCTGGACGCCGAGGTGCTGCGCGACCAGGTGCTCGCGCTGGGCGGCCTCCTGGTGCCCGATATCGGCGGCGCCCCGGTGAAACCGTACCAGCCGGTCAACATCTGGGAGCCGGTCGCGTTCGGCGGCAGCAACACCAAGAACTACGTGCAGGACAAGGGCGCCGCGATCTACCGCCGCAGCCTTTACACCTTCTGGAAGCGCACGGCCCCGGCGCCCTCGATGAGCACCTTCGACGCGCCCGCCCGGGAGAATTTCTGCATGGTACGCCCGCGTTCCAACACCCCCCTGCAGGCCCTCGCCCTGATGAACGACGTGCAGCACTTCGAGGCCGCCCGCGCCTTCGCGGAGCGACTGCTGCTCCCGACGCAGACCGACGCCGGGCGCCTCGAACTGGCCTTCCGCAGCGCGACCGCCCGCGCGCCCGACGCCGGCGAATTAAGTCTCCTCGCCACGGCGCTAGAAACCCATCGCGGACAGTTCTCGCGCGACCCCGAGGCGGCTCGACGCGTGATCACCAACGGCGAGTCCAAACCTTCCGATCGCATCCCCGCGCCCGAATTCGCGGCGTGGACGATGGTGGCCAACCTCGTCCTCAACCTCGACGAGACGGTGAACCGCAACTGACACGGCCATGAATCGCGCCCTCGACTACCTGCGCCATCTCACCCGCCGCCAGTTCTTCAGCGGCTCCGGACTAGCCCTCGGCAGCGTCGCGCTCAGTTGCCTGGCCGGCCGCGCCTCAGCCGCGCGCCCGAACAACCCGCTGGACGCCCGCGTGCATCCTCCGCTGGCCGGCTTCCCGCATTTCGCCCCGCGGGCGAAGCGCATCATTTACCTCCATATGAACGGGGGGCCGTCCCAGCTCGATACGCTGGATTACAAACCCGCCCTCGATAAATATTACGACCAGGAGCTGCCGGACTCGATCCGCCAGGGTCAGCGCATCACCACGATGACGAGCGGCCAGAGCCGCTTTCCGGTGGCACCCTCGATGTTCAAGTTTTCCCAGCACGGGAAGAGCGGCGCGTGGGTGAGCGAACTGCTGCCCTGGACCGCGAAGGTCGTCGACGACATCGCCATCCTCCGCAGCGTGCACACCAACGCGATCAACCACGATCCCGCGTGCACGTTCCTGATGACCGGGAGCGAGATCCCGGGCCGTCCCAGCCTGGGCTCCTGGCTCTCCTACGGCCTCGGCAGCGACAACAACGACCTGCCCTCCTTCGTGGTGCTCACCCCGCGCTTCTCGCCCAAGGTGGCCGCCCAGGCATTGTTCACCCGCATGTGGAGCAGCGGTTTCCTCCCGACCCGTCACACCGGGGTCGCGCTCCGCGCGCAGGGCGATCCGGTGCTCTTCCTCGACAACCCGTCCGGCGTCGACACCGCCGCCCGCCGCGCGATGCTCGATTCCCTGGCCAAGCTCAACCAGCGCAACCACGAACGGCACGGTGACCCAGAGACCCTCACCCGCATCGCGCAGTACGAGATGGCGTTCCGCATGCAGGCCAGCGTGCCGGAGCTGACCGACATCAGCGGGGAATCCGAGGCCACCCTCGATCTCTACGGACCAGGCGTGAAGGAGCCCGGCACCTTCGCCGCCAGCTGCCTGCTCGCCCGGCGGCTGGTGGAGCGCAACGTGCGGGTCGTCCAGATCAACCACCGCGGCTGGGACCAGCACGGCACCCTGCCCGAGCACCTGCGAATCCAGTGCCAGGACACCGATCACGCCTGTTACGGCCTGATCGCCGACCTGAAGCAACGCGGACTGCTCGACGACACCCTCGTGATCTGGGCCGGCGAATTCGGCCGCACGGTCTACAGCCAGGGCACCCTCACGCGCACCAACTACGGTCGCGACCATCACCCGCGCTGCTTCACCGTCTGGCTCGCGGGTGGCGGCATCAAGGGAGGCGTGGTTTACGGCGAGACAGACGATTTCTCCTACAACATAACCCGCGATCCGGTGCATCTGCACGACCTCAACGCGACGCTGCTGCACTGCCTCGGCATAGACCACCTCAAGTTCAGCTACCGCTCGCAGGGGCTCGACGTGCGCCTGACCGGCGTGGAGCCGGCCAAGGTCGTGACCCAGATTCTCGCCTGAGTGCGACCGTGATGCCGGCAGCCGGCCGCAGGGCCGGTCTTGCCCTCCGTTTTTCCGCCACCATCGTGACGACCCTCGCGTCTTTCGAAACCCAGACCTCAACCTAAAATCCCAAACCGCCCCATGCGCTTCGGCATCAATTCGTTCCTCTTCACGTCGCCCTTCACCACGAAGAGCATCTCCCTCTTCAAGACTTTCAAGAAGTGGGGATTCGACACCGTTGAGATACCGATCGAGGACCCGTCGCATATTGATCCCGCGAAGGTGAAGGCCGCGGCTGACAAGGCCGGCATCGCCATCGGCAGCGTCTGCGCGTGCATGGGACCGGGACGCGATTTCCGCGGCAGCAAGGCCGACCAAGCCGCCGCGATGGCCTACTGCAAGGCCCTCATCGACCAGGCGGTCGTCCTCGGCTGCCCGTCCCTCATCGGCCCCGTCTACTCCGTCGTGGGCAAGGCCGACGCCGTCGAGCCCGCGCAGCAGAAGGTCGAGTGGGCGCTCGTCGTGAAGAACCTGAAGGCGCTCTCCGCCTACGCCGCCAAGAAGGGCGTGACCATCTGCGTCGAGCCGCTCAATCGCTTCGAGACCGACTTCCTCAACACCTGCGACCAGGGCCTGCGTCTGATCAAGGCCGTCGGCTCACCTGCCCTGAAACTCCATCTCGACACGTTCCACATGAACATCGAGGAGAAGGATCAGGCCGCCTCCATCCGCAAAGCCGGCAAGCTCCTCGGCCACTTCCACGCCTGCGGCAGCGACCGCGGCACTCCCGGCGGCGACCACATCGCCTGGCCCTCGATCGTGAAGGCCCTGAAGTCCGTCGGCTACAAGGGCGACGTCGTCATCGAGTCGTTCACCACCGACGTCAAGGTCATCGCCCGCGCCGCCGCCATCTGGCGCAAGATCGAGCCCCGCCGTAACGACATCGCGGTTAAGGGCCTGAAGTTCCTCCATCGCTCGTTCCGCTGAACCCTTTGGCTCCGTCCCCGCCGGGCGGACGGAGCCTTCGGCCGCGGAACGTGACGTGAGACGGTCGCCACCGATCCGGGGCCGCCCGAGCGATCCGCGCCGACGGCAGGTGCAGCTTCCGTCCCCGCTGAACGCCTGCCGCCCGGGCCGGAACACTCCCGCCGCCTGCCCGCCCGGCCAGGTTAGTAGCTCAATCGCGGATACAGGCGGCCCGCGCGCCATCGGTCGCTCGACCGATGCGACCGGAGGCAACGGCCGTTGACCTGACACCGGCGCACTTGGACAACAGAGTGCCGATGCGTCTCCTTTCGTCCTCGCCCAGCGCCCCACCGATCGCAGCAGCCCGTTTCCCAGGCCGTCGCGGCACGCCGAGGGCCCCATCCCGGATTCCCCGGGGAGGGCATCCCTTCAACATCATCGCGGTGGATGACGAGCCGGAGTACGTGAACGTCCTACGCGAGGCGCTCAAACCCGACGGCGCCACCGTCACGGATACCACGGACGGCGACGAGGCGCTACGTCGCGTCGCCAATGGCGACGTCGAGATGGTGTTGCTCGACGACCCGATGCCGAAGGTGGACGGATTCGAGACCTGCCGCCGGCTGCGAACGCTGCCCGCGGGCCGCACCCTGCCCATCTTCATCCTGACTGCCGAGGAGGATGAGGCACGGCGCCGGCGCGCCTTCGCCTGCGGCGCGAGCGACTGCATGCACAAGATCGCCGCGCTGCCCGAGCTCCTCGCGAAGATCCGCGTGTACCGGGAGATCACGATCCTGCAGCGCCAGCTGGCCGAGGAAAATCGACGGCTCAAGCAGGAGATCGAGGTCCGCGGCGACCTTGAGCGCGTGCTCGTCAATTCGCTCGACCGCGCCCTGGTGCTGGTGAACGCGCGGGGCCAGATCCTTTTCCAGACCCAGCTGGCCACGACGCTGCTGTTCAAGCATCTGCCGTCGCACGATCGTGGAATACTTCCCAGCGACGAGGCCCTGAAGCTCACCCCGCTCCGGCTGCGCCGCTTTCAGGACCGAGAGGGAAACCCCGACATCAGCGTCCTGTTCATCGAGGAGCAACGACCCGAGCCCGGTCCGAAGGATCTGATCGCCCTCGGCCTAACCCCGCGGGAGGCGGAGGTTCTTTTTTGGATCAGCCAGGGCAAGACCAACCCCGAGATCGCGCTCATCATCGGCGCGGCCCGGCGAACCGTCGCGACGCATGTCGAGCACCTGTTGGCCAAGCTCGAGGTGGAGAATCGCGCCTGCGCCGCCTTGATCGCGGTCGACCGGCTGCGGGCGGCAAACGGAACCTGATCGGCGGCTCCGCGGCCCCGGCGGAACCGGCCGGAGGCAATCCCCGACCCTCGCTGCACCGGCTCCGAGACCAGGGTTGCCGGACCGCGAGGGGCCGTGCTCTCTGGACGGATCTCACCCCGCTCCGGACCATGTCCTTCCCGCAAACCTCCCCACGGATTTCCCCGCTTCTTCTGACGATCCTGCTGCTGGCCGCGAGGCCTGCCGCCGCCGATCCCGCCGCTGGATATTACCGGTTCCCCGCGATCCATGGGGACCACGTCGTGTTCACCGCCGAAGGCGATCTTTGGCGCGTTTCCGCGCAGGGCGGCGTCGCACAACGGCTCACAACGCATCCCGGCCAGGAAACCAACGCCTCCCTCTCCCCCGACGGCCAGTGGATCGCCTTCTCGGCCCAGTACGAGGGCCCGGTCGAGGCTTACGTGATGCCGTTCGCCGGCGGCTTGCCCAAGCGCATCACGTTCGACGGTGAAAGCGCCTTGGTGCGCGGCTGGACCCCGGATGGCCGCGTGCTGGTCAGCACCTTCGCCGAGTCCACCCTGCCCAATCGCCAGCTCGTCGCCATCACTCCGGCGACGATGGCCCGTTCGAGCGTCCCCCTCGCCCAAGCCGACGAGGGCTGCTACGACGAGGCCGGCAACCTTTACTTCACCCGCCTCTCCGCCCAGAGCAGCCACGCCAAACGCTACGCCGGCGGCACCGCGCAAAACCTGTGGCGTTTCCCCGCCGGCGGCCCCGAGGCGGTTCCCCTGACCTCCGACCACGCCGGCACCAGCAAGTCGCCGCTCTGGTGGAGCGGCCGGCTCTACTTCGCCACGGACCGCGACGGCCACCTCAACGTCTGGTCGATGCGACCAGACGGCTCCGACCTCCGCCAGCACACGCGCCACACCGACTTCGGCGTGCGCTTTCCGGCCGGACAGGGCGGCCGCATCGTCTACCAGAACGGCGCCGACTTGTGGCTGCTCGAAATCACCTCGGGCCGCAACGTGGTGATTCCGATCACGCTGGCTTCCGATTTCGACCAGACCCGCGAAAAGTGGGTCGACAAGCCCCTCGAATACCTGAGCGGCCACGCGATTTCCCCGAATGGCGACCGCGTGGCCCTGACCGTGCGCGGCCAGGTCTTCGTCGCACCCACGGGCCCGGGCCGGCTCGCCGAGGCTTCGCGCCAGAGCGGCGTACGCTACCGTCAGGCGTCCTTCCTGCCCGACGGCAAGTCGCTGCTCGCGTTGTCCGACGAGTCCGGCGAGGTGGAGTTCTGGCTATTGCCCGCCAACGGCGTCGGCCCTCGCAAGCAATTGACGCGCGACGCCGCGACGCTGCGGATCTCCGGCCTCGCCTCCCCCGACGGTAAATGGATCGCCTACGCGGAGCGCGACCAGGAGCTCTGGGTGCACGAGATGGCCACCGGTCAGGCCCGCCGCGTCGCCAAGTCGCCCGCCACGGATTTTGACAACGCCGAACTGGCGTGGTCGCACGACAGCCGGTGGCTCGCCTACGTGATGTCGCCCAACCGCAGCGGTCTCAGCCGCGTCTTCGTCTACAGCCTCGATGACGACCGCAGCACCGCGGTGACCAGCCCGCGCTCCGCCAGCGCGAGTCCCGCGTGGAGCCCCGATGGGAAATGGCTGTATTTCACCTCCGAACGTAACCTTGAGTCGACCGTGAGCTCCCCTTGGGGCAACCGGCAGCCGGAACCCTACTTCGACAAGGTCGACAAAATCTACCAGATCGCGCTGACCGCCGCCCAGCGACGTTCTCCCTTCGATCCCGTCGACGAGTTGAACGCGGCCGACGCGGAAAAGCCCGCTCCAACTCCCTCCCCCGCGCCGACCAAGGAGGAACCGAAGGCAGACGCGGCTGACCCCAAGCCCGCCGAAGCGAAGGAGGCAACCCCGCCCGCCACGAAGACCAATGCCAAGGCCGGTAGTGCCAAGGACGCCAAGCCCGCCGCGGTGAATATCGACTTCGAGGGCCTCGAGACGCGCCAATGGGAGGTGCCGGTTCCCGCCGGGAATCTCGGGCGCCTCGTCGTCACCGATAAGCATTTGTTCTACACCGATCGCGGCGGCGGACCCAACGGGCGAACCCGCCTCGTCGCAGTCGAGATCCGTAACAAGGACGTGGAAACCTCGACGGTCATCGACGACATCAAGGCGTTCCGGCTCTCGGCCGACCGCAAGAAGCTGCTGGTCCACAAGTCCGAGGCACCCGGCCGCGGCGACGCCCTCTACGTTTTCGACGCCGCAACGAAGGCGCCCGAAAAACTCGACAAGGCGCGCGTCGACCTTTCGGCGCTCCGCTTCTCCTACTCCCCGCGCGAGAACTGGCGCCAGATCTTCACCGACTCGTGGCGCCTGCACCGCGACTATTTCTACGACAAGGCGATGCACGGCGTGGACTGGCCCGCCAACCTCGCGAAGCACCGCCCGCTGGTCGATCGCGTCACCGACCGCGCCGAACTCAACGACCTCATCGCCTACATGATGAGCGAGCTCTCCGCCCTGCACACCGCGGTCCGCGGCGGCGACCTGCGTGATGGGCCCGACGACATCGCGCTCGGATCACTCGGCGCGCAACTGACGCGGGACGATGCCGCCGGCGGCTGGCGAATCACCCGACTCTACCGGGCCGATCCCGACTATCCGAAGTCGCTGGCTCCGCTCGCCAAGCCCGGTCTCGGCGTGCGCGAAGGCGAAGTCATCGAGTCGATCAACGGCGTCGGCACCCTCGAGGTCCCGCACCCCGGGGCATTGCTCCGCCAGAAAGCCGGCCGCCAGGTTTTGCTACGGATCAAGTCAACCGACGGCGCGTCCCGCGACGCGATCGTCACGCCGATCGCCACCCTCGCCGCCCAGGGACTCCGCTACGACGACTGGGAAATCTCGCGGCGGGATACGGTCGACCGCGAATCCGACCGCCGGATCGGTTACGTGCACCTCCGCGCGATGGGCACCAGCGACATGGCCCAATGGGCCCGCGACTATTATCCGGTGTTCGATCGCGAAGGGCTCATCCTCGACCTCCGCCACAACCGCGGAGGCAACATCGACAGCTGGATCCTGAATCGCCTCATGCGGAAGGCCTGGATGTACTGGTCTTCGCGCGACGGCGAACCGTACTGGAACATGCAGGGCGCGTTCCGCGGACACCTGGTGGTTCTTATCAATGAATGGACGGCGTCCGACGGCGAGGCGGCCGCAAACGGCGTCCGGCGCCTCGGACTCGGCACGCTGATCGGCACGCGCACGTGGGGAGGCGGCGTCTGGCTCCGCAGCGCGAACACACTCGTCGACAAGGGCATCGCTTCGGCCGCCGAGTTCGGCACCTACGCGCCCGAGGGCGTCTGGGTCGTCGAGGGCACCGGCATCGATCCCGACATCAAGGTCGACAACCTGCCGCACGAGACGTTCAAGGGCCGCGACGCGCAACTTGACGCAGCCATCCGCCTGCTGAAGGAGAAGATCGCCGCCGACCCCCGCCCCGTGCCGAACCCGCCGCCCTACCCGGTGATGACGCGTCCGGCGACACGCTGATCCGCTCATGTCGACCGGTGCGTCCCCCGATCCACGGCTCGCCCGCGCCCGGGCGTGGGTCGAGGATCACCGCGCGACCTTCCGCACCGTCTTTCTCGCCACCGCCTCATCGACCGGCGAGCCCGAGGCGTCCGTGGTCGCGGCCGCGCTCGACGGCCGCGGCGGGTTCCTCCTCCACGTGAGCGATCTCGCCGCCCACACGCGCCATCTCCGAGAAACCGGCCGAGCTTCCGTGCTGCTAGCGGAGGATGAGAATGCAACGACCCAGCCTCTTGCTCGCCGCCGCCTCACCTGGCGTTGCGAAGCGGAATTCGTCATGCCCGGCCAGCCCGGATGGTCCGAGGCGGTCGAGGCACTGCGCGCCCGCTTCGGCGCCACGCTCGAACTCACCCTCGCGCTGCCGGATTTCCATGTCGTCCGTCTAGCGCCGCAAAGCGGGCGACTCGTCGCCGGATTCGGCGAGACCTATGAGGCGGAACCGTCCGACTGGACGAAACTCCGGGCGTTTTCCGTGCCCCGCCGAAACGCTTAATCCGCGGCGGTGGAAGCGCGTTGCCGCAGGCGGTAGGCGCGCGGGCTCTCACCCGTCTCGCGGCGAAACACCACGCTGAGGTAGCTCGCATCGCCGAAACCCGCGAGCTCCGCCACCACCGCGACGGAAACCTCGCTCTCCGCCAGCAGGTGGCGCGCCCGTGCAATCCGCTGCTGCAGGATCTCCCGGTGGGGCGAACGCCCGAGCGCGGCCTCAAACTTCCGTTCGAGCAAGGTGCGCGACATCGGTACGGCGCGCAGCACGTCGCCGACGTCGATCCCATCCCCCACATGCTCGCGGATGAACCGCACCGCCGCGGCGACCTTGGAATCAGCCACCGCCACGGTGTCGGTCGACTGCCGCTCCACCACCCGCACCGGCTCGACGCGCCGCGTCAACCGGCCGGGAAGCTCGCCCCGCATCATGCGGGATAGAAGTTCCGCCGCCTCGAATCCCGTACGGCGCGCGTTGGGCTGCACGCTGCTCAAAGGCGGCGTGCACAGCTCGCAGAGCACTTCGTCGTTGTCGACGCCCAGCACCGCGATCTCGTCCGGCACCGCCCAGCCGCGCAGCTGGCAGGCCTCAAGCACGTGGCGCGCACGGCCGTCGTAACACGCGAACACCCCGAGCGGCCGCGGCTGGTCCGCCAGCCAATCCGCCATGGCGCGGATCTCCCCGTCGGAACCGGGCCGGACGCCGCGCGCCCGGCCGGCGAACTCCGCACAGGGCCTCCCGGTCTCGGCCAGCCGCCGGCGGAGCTCTCGGCCGCGCTCGCGCGACCAGAGGAACTGCTCGTCGCCAAAGTAGGCGAAATGCCGGAACCCACGCGCGACGAGGTGTTCCGCCGCGAGCCGCGAGACCGCGGCGTTGTCGACGCTCACGCGGGGAAACTCGGAGGCGTCGCGCTCGGCGCTCACATCGACCACGGGCCGGCCGGTGCGCCGGAGCGCCGCCGCGATCCGCGGGGAGTCGACCCGCGCGATGATGCCATCGCCCTCCCATTCCCGCAGCCAGCCCGGCAACGGCGCCAGCCGGGCCTGCTCGGTGAAGCGGATCGCCCAGCGTTCGCCCTGCTGCATCCAGTCGCGCACGCCGTACAGCAGGTCGCGCCCGTAGCGGTTGGACGTCTCGATCAGCAGCGCGACCTTCCGCATTCCGCCCCTCCCCCCGACGACCAACCGGACTCCCCGCCCCGCCCCCGGCATTTGCCACGGGATGCGTCGTACCCCAGGGGAGACGACGGCAGTACGGCAAGGCTGGGCATGCCCGGTAGCGAGTGGCAGCGGTATTAATTATCAAAAGAAATATATGGAACTTTGTTACCCGCCGAAACGGCCGGGAGGGTAGACTCCCCCTATTGCCACCCATGAAAACCCGCCGCGCACCCGCCCGCTTCCCCCGCCTCCCGGTCATCGCCCACGAGGGACCGGGGACCGACAACCCCCTTGCCTTCCGGCATTACAACCCCGACGAGGTGGTCGACGGCCGCACCATGGCCGAGCACCTCCGCTTCTCGATCGCCTACTGGCACGCCTTCCGTGGCACCGGTTCCGATCCGTTCGGTCCCGGCACGATCAACCGCCCCTGGGAGACCGGCCGTGATCCGCTCTCGATCGCGAAGGCACGCATGGACGCCGCCTTCGAGTTCTTCGTGAAGATCCGCGCGCCGTTCTATTGCTTCCACGACCGCGACATCGCGCCCGAGGGGCGCACGCTGCGGGAATCGAACCGCCTGCTCGACGCGATGGCGGACCACGCACGCGACCTGCAAAAGGCGACCGGCGTGCGCCTGCTCTGGGGCACGGCCAACCTCTTCTCGAACCCCCGCTACATGTGCGGGGCGGCCACGAACCCGGACGCCCACGTTTTCGCCTACGCGGCGGCGCAGGTGAAAAAGGCCCTGGAGGTGACGAAGCGTCTCGGCGGCGAGAACTACGTCTTCTGGGGCGGACGCGAAGGCTACGAGACGCTGCTCAACACCAACCTGAAGCGTGAACAGGAGCACCTCGCGACCTTCCTGCACCTGGCGGTTGATCACGCCAAGGCGATCGGCTTCAAGGGCCAGTTCCTCATCGAGCCGAAGCCGAAGGAGCCGACCAAGCACCAGTACGATTTCGACGTCGCCAGCGGCATCGCTTTCCTCCGCACCTTCGGGCTTGATCGGCACTTCAAGTTCAACATCGAGACGAACCACGCCACCCTAGCCGGCCACACCTTCCAGCATGAGATCGAGGTGGCCGCGGCTGCCGGCATGCTCGGTTCGATCGACGCCAACGCCGGCGATCTCCTGCTCGGCTGGGATACTGACCAATTCAACACCGACGTTCGCGAGCTCACCCTCGCGATGATCTCGATCCTGCGCGCCGGCGGCCTCGGCTCGGGCGGCTTCAACTTCGACGCCAAGCTGCGCCGCACCTCGATCGACCCCGCGGATCTCTTCCACGCCCACATCGGCGGCATGGACGCCTACGCCCTCGCCTTCAAGCTGGCCCGCCAAATCCTTACCGAGGGTAAGTTCGAGGCCTTTGTGCAGGAGCGCTACGCGAGCTATGACACGGGCTACGGCCGCGCGATCGAGAAGCGCCGCACAAGCTTCCGCGACCTCGAGAAACTGGTACTCACCCAACTGGGCGAACCCAAGCCGCGCTCCGGCCGGCAGGAATACCTCGAGAACCTCCTGATGTCTTACCTGCACCGCTGACCGCGGGGCAGCCGCGGTCCCTGCCCGTGCTTGCCAACCCGCTCTACCGGGGGACAGATCGCGCCGTGACCTTGGTGTTGTTACGGCGCTTCATCTTGTTCGCCCTGCTGGCGGGCCTTTTCTCCGGCTGTTCGTCGGTGAACAGCCGGCAGGTGGTCGAACTTGGCCGATTCCAGCGTTTCTACGTCGAACGCCGGCTCAACGAGAACAACCGCGTCGACGAGCTCATCGCCGCGGAGATTCGCGCCCGGGGCCACATCGCGGGGTCCGGGCCTCGGACCATGATGCCAGAGGACACCCAGGTCATCGTGACCTACGACGCGCGCTGGAATTGGGATTTCAAAACCTACCTCATCGAGCTGAACCTCGAGTTCCACACCGTCTTCCCCTCGAAGAAACTCGCCGACGCCCAATACTATCAGCCATCGCTCACGCCGAAAGCACCGCCCGACGCCGTCCGGGAACTGGTCGGCCGCCTCTTCCGTAAATAAGCGGGAGCGTCACCGCGACCGCGGCGTCGCTTCACCCGGCGCGAGGCCGAGGGCCCAGAGGATGCCGCCGACGAGATGGCGCTGGAAGATGCGGGCGTTCTCCACGGAATTCCTCCGGCCGGCCTTGTCGGTGAATTCCGGATCCCACATGTCCTCGCGGTGGCCGAGCGAGGTGTAGAAGACGCGGCCCTTCTGGAACGTCCGGCACCACGCGACCGGGAAATGCCCGGTGGTGGCGCGACCGGCCTTGATGTCCTCGGCGGTCAGCATCAGCTGCTCGAGTCGCAACAGGTCGCGCACGCGGTTCCGCTCGTAGCTCTTGAACTGGTAGATCTCGTCGAACACGGGCCACTTCACCGGCACGGGCGCGGCCGCGGCGTGCGCCGGGTCGTCGTTGACCACTTCGACCGCAACCTGCGGCCCGTGGGTGCGAAATTCACCGCCGATCATGTCGATGAAAGGCCGGAAGCCATGGAAGGTGTCCGTCGCCGCGTGCACACCGATGAACGCCTTGCCGCCCGCCACCCAGTCGATGAACCCCTGCTTGTCCGGGAGCGGGAGATCACCCGTGGTGCTGGCGAATAGCACCGCGTCGTAATTCCGCAGGTTGGCGGGGCTGAGCGCCCGCAACGCCGCCTCGATCCGCGGATTCCAGGTGTCGTTGAACGCCTTCTCATCGGCGGCGAACTTCCGTAGCGCCGCCTGATGGGCCGGATCCTGAACCCCGGCCGGGCCCGGACGCGGCCGGGCGGGCGGACGAGGCATGCCTTCCGGCTGGCGCACGAAATCCACGGAAAAGCGGCCGTCGTCCTTCGCGAGCCGGGCCAGCACCGCCTCCGAGACCGGAATACAGGAATGCCGGAAGCCCGTGGTTACCGTCACCACGAGCACGCGTTTCGGCGCGGCCTCGACGGCGCGCGGCACGAGCGGCACGAGGAGCAGCACGGCGAGCAGAACACGGGAAAAAGGACGAAGTGATTTCATACGGCGGGGGAATCTCCCTTGATGACGTCCCCACCGCGCCGGCGATGCACGAAAAATCCCGCCGGACCGCCCGACCTGCGACGCACCTCAGACCAGCACCTCGCGCGCGTCGGAGATGAATGCAGCGACGTCGGCCTCGGTCGTCGCCCAGGAGCACATCAGCCGGTAGCCATGCTCGCCGACAAACCGGTAGAAGTGCCACCCGCGCGCCTCCAAGCCGTGGGCGAGCGCACCAGGCATCTCGACAAAGACGCCGTTGGCCTCGGTCGGGGCGATGAGCGTGAGACCGAGACCCTGCAACCCGTCGGCCAGACGTCTCGCCAGACGGTTGGCGTGATCGGCGTGACGCAGCCACGCGCCGTCGCGCAACACCGCCGCCCATTGGGCGCCCGCGAAACGCATCTTGGAAGCCAGCTGGCCGGCCTGCTTGACCCGGTAGTCGAACTCCCGCGCCAACTCGCGGTTGAAAAAGACCACGGCCTCGGTGCTCAGCAGGCCGTTCTTGGTGCCGCCGAGACACAGCACATCGACTCCCGCCCGCCAGGAGATGTCGGCGGGCGTCAGCCCCCGGTCGCGGGCCGTCGCGGCGGCGTTGGCGAATCGCGCCCCGTCCATGTGGAGCGCGAGCCCGTGCGTCCGCGCGAACTCGCCCAGCACTCCCAGCTCGGCCGGGGTGTAGAATGTGCCCAGTTCGGTGGTCTGCGTCACGGAGACGGCGCGAATCTTCGGAAAGTGAATGCCGTGACCGCGGTGCAACGCGGGGCCGAGGTCCCCGGCGCGAAGCTTCGCGAGTTCGCCCGGCATCGGCAGCAGCTTCGCCCCGCCGGTGAAGAACTCGGGCGCGCCGCACTCGTCGGTCTCGACGTGCGACATGGCGTGGCAGAGCACGGCGTGGTGGGAGCGGCAAAGAGAGGCGAGCACGACCGCGTTGGCGGCCGTGCCGTTGAAGACAAAGAACACGTCGCATTCGCGTTCGAAAATCTCCGCGATCAGCCGCCGGGCCTCCGCGGAGTGGAAGTCGTCGCCGTAGCTCGGCACACAACCGTCGTTCACGGCCCCGAGGGCGGCGAAGGCCTCGGGACAGATCCCCGCGGTGTTGTCACTGGCGAAAGCGTAGTTGGCGACAAGTGGGCTCATGAAGAGTTTCTCGGGTGACAACCTACCTCGCCCGCGGTTCTGCTCAAGCTGCACGCGATGGAACCGGCCGACGTCAACTTGTACCTGGTGGGGTTCATGGGCACCGGCAAGAGCACGGTGGGCCGCACCGTGGCCGTCCGCCTCGGGTTTCAGCTGCTCGACAGCGATCATGAGATCGAGCGGGCCCAGGGTCGCACGATCACCGAGATCTTCGCGCAGGACGGCGAGCCGGCTTTCCGCGCGATGGAGAAGGCGTTCATCGAAACCGGCCACCCGGGCGAGCGCACCGTGGTTTCCTGCGGCGGCGGGCTGGTCGTTCCGCCGGGCATGCTGGAAACGCTGCAGTCGCGGGGCATCATCGTGTGCCTCCACGCCTCGCTCGAGACGGTGCTCGCACGGACATCGCGCAGCCGCAACCGGCCGCTGCTGGAGGTCGAGAATCCCGAGGAGCGCATCCGCACCCTCTACGCCGCCCGGGAGCCGGTCTACCGCCGCGCGGGCACGATGGTGCTGACGGACTCTCGGCCGCTGGGCGACATCGCGGCCCACGTGGTGCGGATCTGGCAGCGGGACGCCCGCGATTTCGCGGCGGCGAAAAGGTGAACCCGGACATGCCCGCGGACCGCGAGGAGTTCCGCCGAGGGCTGGGGGAACTCGGGTTCGACGCCGTGCGCTTCGCCGCCGTCGAGCCTCCTCCCGCTCCGCCGCTGCGCGCATGGCTGAACGCGGGGCACCATGCCGACATGGCATGGATGGAAAGGACCGCGGACAAACGCCTGGATCCGCACCAAGTGCTACCGGGTGCCCGCTCGGTGGTGATGCTCGGTGTTTCCTATTGGTCGGAGAAACTGCGGGACCAAGCGGGCGACGGGCGTCCGGTGTGGGCCCGCTACGCGCTCCACGAGGACTACCACGACACGATCCGGCCGGCGCTGGAGGCGGCGGGAAAGCTGCTGGAAACGATATTCGGCGCGGCGCCGGACGACCACCGCTGGTACGTCGATACCGGACCGGTTCTCGAACGCAGCTGGGCGGTGCGCGCCGGACTCGGGTTCACCGGAAAGAACGCGATGCTGATTTCGCGGCGGCACGGCAACTGGCTGCTGCTTTCCTCGATCCTGACGCGCGTCGCATTCGAGCCGGACCCGCCCGTGGCGGAAAATCGTCCCGCGGAAAAAGTCGGACTGCTTTGCGGCAAGTGCACGCGCTGCCTCGACGCATGTCCCACGGACGCCTTTCCCGCGCCCGGCACCCTCGATGCGCGGCGCTGCGTTTCCTACCAGACGATCGAGAACAAGGGCTCGATCCCGCGGGAACTCAGACCAGGCATCGGCACCCGCATCTTCGGTTGCGACGTCTGTCTGGAAGTGTGCCCCTGGAACCGCTTCGCCCGCGAGGGACGCCGTCTTCTTCTATCGGCCCGTCATGATCTCGCAGGCCTATCCCTGCGTGACATTCTTCGCCTCACCCCGGAGACCTTTGCCGCCACTTTTCGCCGCACGCCGGTGAAGCGCCTCAAGCTTGGCGGCCTGCTGCGCAACGCATGCGTGGCCGCGGGCAACAGCGGCGACCGCTCGCTGCTGCCGGATCTGCTGCCGCTCGCCGCATCGTACCCGCTGCCACTCGTCCGCGCGCACGCCGTCTGGGCGGTCAAGGCGCTCGGCGGAGTATCCGGGCTGACGGCAGCGCGCCGCGACGAAACGGATCAACTGGTACTCGCTGAATACGACTCGGCGGAACCCGCTACGCCGCCCGGAACGCGGTGTTGAAGACCGCCGCCACCGAGGCCGGCGGGCGCACCGGACGCCCCTCACGGTCGATGAACGCGTGCACCGTGTGTCCGGTCGCGAGCAACTCCTCGCCACGCCTCACCTCGTATTCGAGACGGATGCGTAACAGCGGTTTTTCGGAAAGGCGCGTCACTATTGTGACGGTGTCGTCGTAGATCGCTGGGCGCAGGTAGCGGGCCGAGACCTCCAGGACGGGAAGCCGGAACCCCTCCTCCTCCAGCCGGCGGTAGGGGAGCCCGAGCTCCTTCAGGAGGTTGGTCCGGCCCACCTCGAACCACGGCAGGTAGTTCCCGTGGTAAACGACGCCCATCATGTCGGTTTCCGCGTAGCGCACCGTTACCTGAGTGCGAGACTCAATCACGGCCGCCCTCCATCGGTGCAGTCTGGAAGAGCGCCGCGGCCGATGCCTTCCAACAGTTACGGCGCGCCCATTCCCGGCCGGCCTCCCCGAGCCGTAGACGGAGATCACGCTCGTGGATCAGGCGCTCGAACGCGGCGGCGAGCTGAGCGGGCCGGTTCTCCGGAACCAAAAGCCCGGTGCGGCCATCCACGACCGCATCGGCGACTCCGCCGACGTGGTGGGCGACCACGGGCAATCCATGAGCCGCCGCTTCCAGGTAAACCAATCCGAAGCCTTCCACACTGCGATCGAGCTGCAGGCTGGTCATCGCAAAGATGTCGGCGTCCTCGTACACCTGCGACAGTTCGTCATCCGGTAGGTTGCCGAAAAACCGTACCGCCAGGTCGGGGCACCCCGCCGCGCGCTCCCGGAGCGTCTCCTCGTAGCCTCCTTTGCTTTGGCCGCCGGCGATCCAGTACTCGAGGCGGGAGCGGACGCTGGCCGGCAAGGCCTGGAGCGCCTCCAGGGTCTGCAGCTGGCCCTTGCGGGGATGAAGACGGCCTACCGTGAGGATCACTACCTTTTCCCGCGGGGCGCGCTGCCGCGGCGCCACCACCGCGAAATCCGACCGAAGCGCCCCCGGAGTGAGGGTTATCTTGTCGGCGGCCCCCGGAAAATGATCGAGCAGCAGTTCCTGGGTGTAGGTGCTCAGCGTGCTCACCCGCGTCGCCCGGCGGATGAGGCCTCCGGCCAACCGTCGGCGGAGCGGACTGGCGGCGAAGGAGAGGATCTCGGAGCCGTGGAAAGTGAGCACGAGCCGCTGCGGGCGGAAAGCCCGGAAGAACTGCAGCAGCATCATCGTGAGCATCGGCCCCGGCTCCGGCAGGTAAACCGTGCCCCGGCGCAAGCGCCGGCGCTGGCGGATCAATTCACGCGCCAGTTGAAACTGACAGCTCAAATCCTGCGTCCCCCGCAACGGCAGCCTCCTCAGCTGGAAGGGCCAATCCGCTTTCCGGGCCGAGGGTGGCGCAGCCTGCGCCCACACCTCCACCTCATGCCCCAAATCAGCCGAAGCCCGCGCGATCTCCTCCGCGAACGTGGCGATCCCGCCCCGCCGAGGATAAAACTCGTGGGTGATCAGGGTGACCGGTTCAAAGCCGGCGGCGGTCGAGGAAAGTCTCATGCAAGGATCGCGGCGTCGCGGGCGCGGGCCGCTTGGATCGGGACCGCATCAAGCGAAGGCACTCGCCGCGAGGCAAGCGCGCTTGGCACGTTACCGGCTTTACAGAATTAAGGGGTTTACTTTGCCGGCTACCGTAACTTACAAAACATCCACAATGTCAGAAGGAGTTCCCACCAGCCCGGGCGCGAACAAATCGCCGGTCACGGCGCACAAACCGTTCGGTCCCGAGGACGAGACAGCCCTCCGCGAGTCCCTGAAGCGCTGCTCCCCGTCGACCTTCGAGGCAGCTGTCCAGTTTCGTAAAACCAATAATGCCGAACATGTTCCGGCGGTGGTGATCGGGGTGATCGAGCGTTTTGTAGAGCCCGACCTGCGGATCAAACTGAAGGATGCCGACGACGATCTACGTCTCATCGAGGATCTAGGGATCGATTCGCTCACCATGATGGAGATCGTCATCCTCGTGGAGGACGTCCTCCAGATGTCGATCAACAACGAGGAACTCCGCAACCTGCGCACGGTGGGTGACGTGAAGACCTTCATCGACTGCAAGATTCGCGGCCTGCCGCTGCCCAAACCGACGAAGTTCCTCCCCATCGAGCACATCGGCACCGTGATGCCGATTCAGCCTCCGTTCCTTTTCCTCAACGAGGCATCGGTCAGTTCGACGTCGGCTAACGGCAAGTACAAGATCACCGGTCAGGAGTTCTTCCTTCAGGGCCACTTCAAGGATAACCCGGTCATGCCCGCCTCGATCATGCTCGAGGCGCTAGGGCAACTGGGGGTGCTCTACTTGCTGGAGGGTGCGCCGACCGAGCCGGGCAAGGTGGTCAGCCCGCAGACGATTTTCTTCACCGGGTGCGAGGGCGTGCGCGCCCACCGGATTTGCAAACCCGGCGAGATCCTCACCCTCTCGATCAAGCCCAAGCGCATGAAGATGCCCCTCGCTACCTTCGAGGGGGCTATCCGCGTGGGTCAGGATAAGGCCGTCATCGTGGAGGAGCTCACTCTTACCTACGGTTTCGTGGACGCCGCTAACGCGCCGGTGCCGATCAACGGCAACGCCGACGTGCCTCCCGCCGTGAGCACGGAGGCGGCCCCGTCCACCACCCCGCTCCGCGCGGCCATCAACGCCTAGTTGCCTCCGGGCCGACGCGCCCCCAATTTTCCGCCCCGCGCGGAAAATCATGCCTCGAGTCTTCATCACCGGTCTCGGCTTCGTCACCAGCATCGGCAACGACGCCGCCACCGTCACCGCCAACCTTCGCGCCCTCCGGCACGGGTTTGAACTTTACCCGCCTTTCCAGAAGCCGGAGATACCCTGCAAGGTCGTCGGTACCGTCAAGGGCTTCAACACCGAGTCGGGCGATCCGGAGGATTGGACTTTCCCGGAGCGGTACCGGATCAAGCGGGAACTACTGCGCTCGATGGCGCCCAACGGGCTCTTTGCCCATTGCGCGATGCTCCAGGCCCTGGAGGACGCGCGACTATCGGAGGCGGATGTTTCGAACCCCGACACGGGACTTTACGCGGCCTCCGGCGGGTCCCCGTTCCTCACCCACTTTCACCACGAACGACTGCTCAAGGTCGGCGTGATGCGCTGCTCCCCGCTGGGCATCGTGGCATCGATTGTAGGCACGCTGAACTTCAACCTCGTCGCGGCGTTCCGCATCAAGGGGTCCTCCGGTGGATTCTCCTCCGCCTGCGCGTCATCGGCCCACGCGATCGGTTTCGCCCTCGATGATCTGCAACTCGGCCGGCAAAAGCGGATGTTCATCGTCGGGGCGGAGGACGGCAACAACGACGCCATCCTGCCTTTCGCGGGTATGCGCACGCTCTCCCTGCAAAACGATCCGAACCTCGCCTCGCGGCCTTTCGACGCCGCGCGCGACGGCTTCGTCGGCACCGGGGGCGCCACCGTGCTGGTCCTGGAAACGGAGGAGGAGGTCGCGCGCCGCGGCGTGAAACCCTACGCGGAGCTGGTCGGTTGGGGCCAGGCATCGGATGGGCACAATGTCGCCATCTCCCACCCCGACGGCCAAGGCCTGCTGATGGCGATGCGAAACGCCCTCCGGCACGCGGGAACCGCGGTGGCCGATGTCGACTACGTCAACGCGCACGCCACCTCGACCCTGATCGGCGACATCTCCGAGGCGCGGGCCTTGAAGTCGATGTTCGGCGAGGCGCTGCCACGGGTCGCCGTGAGCAGCACCAAGGCCCTTACCGGCCACGGCTTGTCCCTCGCCGGCGCCATGGAGAGCGCGTTCTGCTGCCTGGCGCTGCGGAACGGCTTCGTCCCGGGGAACGCGCATCTGACGCGCCCCGACCCCGAATGCGCCGGGCTGAATCTCCCGCGGACCACCGAGGACCGCGCCCCGAGGATCGCGCTGAAGAACAGCAGCGGCTTCGGCGGAGCAAACGTCGCGCTGGTCTACCGGCGGGTCGCCTGAGCCGTGGCCGCGACCCGCGTCTCCGAGTTGCACCGCGCCGCGTTCGTGACGGGGGCGAGCACCGGGTTGGGGCGCGCCTTCGCCGAAATGCTGCTGGCGGAGGGCGTGCGGGTCTGGGGAACCTCCCGCGAAACAGCGCGACTGGCTGGAACGGCGGCGGCTCATCCGGGGAGCTTCTTCCCGGTGGCCCTCGACCTCCGCGACGCCAACGCCGCGGTCGCGGCGTTCCGTACGGCGGAGGAATCAGCCGGCGGATTCGATCTCGTGGTTAACAACGCGGGCTACGGAGCCTTCGGAGGTTTCGCGGCCGCCGATTTCGCCGTTTGGCGGGACCAACTGGAAGTGATGCTGGTCCACACCGCGGCACTCGCCCACGCCGCCCTCCCCGGCATGCTCGTCCGCGGTCACGGGGCGCTGGTCAATATCTCCTCCCTAGCCGCCGAGTTCCCGCTGCCCTTCCAGCCAGCCTACAACATGGCCAAGGCGGGCCTTTCTGCCCTGAGCGAAAGCCTGATGGTCGAGACGCGCGGCACGGGTGTGATCGTGCTCGATGTGCGCCCCGGAGACTACCGTACTGATTTCGAGGGCGCCGTCGCGCGACTGCCCGGAGCGGAGGCGCCGGGCGCCAGGCGCGCGTGGGCGGCGTTCGGGAAAATGATGCGCTCGGGGCCGCCTCCCGACCACGCCGCCGCCGCGCTGCGCCGTGCCTTGCTGCGTCATCGCTCCGCCACGGTGCGCACCGGACGGTTTTTCCAGGCCGTCGCGGGACCCCTGCTCGCCCGGCTCGCACCGCTGGCGCTGAGCCGCCGGATCCAGACGCGTTATTTCGGCCTCGACTGAGCACCGCATGGCGAAAGTCCGTATCCTCGTCCTGACTTCCAGCACCGGCGGCGGCCACGACGCCCGCGCCGAGGCTTTCGCGGAATGGTGCTTCCAACTGTACGGGCACGAGTTGGACGTCCGCATCGAGCAGATGCTGGAAAAATCCTCCCTCGTGCACCGGGGCGGGGTGAGCCTCTACAACCTGATCCAGCGCCGCGCGCCGTGGGTGCACACGTTGTTCTACACCGCGGTCGAGGTCCTGAGCTACCTTAACCACCGGTCCGTCAGCATCGGCGGATCCTACTACGGAAGCGTGATCCGGGAGTACCGCCCGCATCTCGTCTTCAGCGTCCACGACTGTCTCAACCGCGGCTATTTCCAGGAGGCGCGCCGAATCCTCGGGGAAAACGCGGTGCGTTGCGCCACTTACTGCGGCGAATTCTCGGGCGGTTGGGGTTATTCGCGCAACTGGATCGAGCCCACCGCCGACCTCTATATCTCGCGCACCCCGACCGCGCGCGACTACGCGGTGAAGTGCGGCCTCCCGCCCGCACGCGCGCGCGTCCGCGGCCACCTGATGCTCCCGCGCTCCCACCTCGAGGTACTCGGAAGCGCGGAGCGGCGGACCTACCGTCGCAACGTCCTGGGACTCGAGCCTGACCGCTTCACCGTCTTCCTCGCCACCGGGGCCAACGGGGCCAACAACCACGCGGAACTCCTTCCCGCCCTCGTCCGCCACGCCGACCGCGTCCAGGCGATCGTCATCTGCGGGCGCAACCGCGAGGCCTATAACCAGCTCATTCACTGGCGCTCGGAACATCCCGAGTTTCCCTGCCACATCCAGGGCTACTCCGAGGATGTGCACCTGCTCATGCAGGCGAGCGACGCAATCGTCACGCGCGGCGGCACCACCACCTGCGCCAAGGCCCTGCACTTCAGCTGCCCGATCATCTTCAACGCCTTCGGCGGCATCATGCCGCAGGAGCGGCTCACGTGGAAGTTCTTCCGCAACGGCGCCGCCTGCGAAAAGATCGAGGACGCCGCGGATTTCACCCGGATCATCGATACTTGGATGGCCGAGCCCGCCGCCTACGCGCGCGTCCGCGACCATTTCCTGCGTCTCCGCCACGATGAGGATCCGACCGTCGTGATCGACGAACTCGTCGCGCTCGCCAACTCGGTGGCGGGCGCCTCCCTGCGACGGCGTTCCTTCCCGCCCTGAACCGCGGCGCGCAAAAAAGCGCTGTCTCCCGCGGTTCCGGACTGCTAGCGAATCGGGATCTTGCCCGCCGAATCGCCTGTCATCGCCTACTTCTTCACCACCTTCCCCAAGGGCACGGAGACCTTCCTGCAGCGGGAGATCGTGGCGATGAAGGGCCTCGGGGTGAGGATGCGGATCTACTCGCTCTGGGGCGGCGGAGCTTCCTTCCGCGGCCTGCCGGTCCAGCGCTTCAACAAGTGGCGCCTGCTCACGCTTTTCTGGCTCATAGCCTATGAGGCCTCGCGGCGGCCCGCGGTCCTGCGCCAGCTGCTCCAGGGCCTTTTCACCCGTCGGGCGCCGTCGTGGCTCAACTTCTGGGAAAACATGCTCGGCGCCGGCTTCGCTTGCGTGGTGGCGCGGGAGTTTCGCCGCGATCCGCCCGACCACATCCACGCCGCCTGGGGTGGCGGGCCCGCCACGGCGGCGTGGCTCCTTTGGCGCATCGACGGGCACAGCTTCAGCGCCGCCGCCCACGCCTACGACATCTTCGAGCACGGGGGTGACTGGTGGCTGCGGGACAAACTGGAGCACGCCGCCTTCACCCACACATCCACGGAAATGGCGCGACGCGCCCTCAT
>CAIUOU010000073.1 GCA_903900845.1 uncultured Opitutia bacterium | reverse complement strand
GGCTTCATCCGGGTTTTTCGCAAACATCTCGCGCGCGACCCGCTCGAGCGCTGCCATCCTCTGCCCCGGCACGCTTGCGTCGATCCCCAATGCCCATTCGGCGGCCGCGGCGGGATCCTTCGCCGCAGTAGCGTCCACGTACCCCCTAACGGCGGCGGCGTAGTCAGGCGTGCCGGCAAGCGATTGGATCCGCGCGAGAGCGGCGGGGGCGTCCTTCTCGGCCTGCTGGCGGAGGCTGCCGGCGAAAGCCGTGTTGCGGGCGTAGCCCGGGGGCAGGTCGGCCGCAGATTTTTCGAGCTCACGTCCCATCCGAATGGCGTCCTCGCGAGGCAGCGCGGCGATGGCGCCGGTGATGTCAGGGTGCTCCTTCAGGTTGATCCCAGGCCACTGGGCGAGCTGCGACAGGGCGGCGGTGCGGGCGGCACCTTCAGGCAGGGCCTTGGCGTAAAGGATGGCGGCGGCGGGGTCGGAGCCGGGAGCCGCAGCGGCGATCAAGGTCTGGATGGCGGCACGCGCGGCGGGTCCGGCGGAAGGGGTGTCTGCGATGAGCGGTGCGAGAGCGGCGAAGTCCTCGGGTGAGAACTTCGCGATAGTCCCTACAACGGAAGCGGTGGCGCGCTGAGAATCGGCGGGGAGGGTAAGAGTCCAGGTTAAAAACGCCCGGGGCTCGCGCTTGGCCCAAGGGCCGAGGAGGGTTTCAGACTGGAACCGCAAAGAGGCGTTCTGGAGCCAGAGTTGCGCGGCCATCTGCGGCGCGATTTCGGCAAAGCGGCGCGCGGCGAACTGGAAGTCGAAGCGCATGCGGCGGAAAAAATCGGGGTTGTTGGCCTCGGCGGTCAGGAGGGTCTGGAGCTGCTCCGGATTCATGCGGCCGATGGTTTCCATGACGGTGAGCCGGGCATCGGCGGGCGAAACGCCGCTGCGCTGCGCTTCATCGTAGAGCTCCTTAAGCGTACGCGGGGCCGTAAATGCACTGGGCTGCGCGACGGGCTTGGGAGCATCCGCGGCATCGTCGCCGGGGACCTCAACGGAGTCGCCCGCCACTCGACTCGGGCCGCTGGCAGGTTTTGTGCGCCCCGGGAAGACGCCACCCGCGTTTTCCGCTGATTCCGAGGCGGGGCGATCAGCGGGCGAAAACAGCCGGCCGGCGAAGAAACCCGCGATGCCGCACGCGCAGGCGGCGGACAGGAAGAGTGGACGGTTCATGCGGTCGGAACGGGCTTTGGATCGGTTTGAGCAGTCAGGGGCAGACAGCGCAGGTTCGGGAATCTACTTTGCCTTGATGGGCGCGAGACGCTGCTGGAGAAGGGCCTTCTGCGCATCGTTGATCGGAAGGAACTGGATGAGTTCCGCGCGCGAGGACGAGGAACCACGGCCCATGCCAAAGGCGCGGTCTGAGAGGAGCGAGGCGAAGTAGTCAATTTTGGTGGCCTCGGAGCCGAGAGTCGCGCCGGCTTCGACGGCAGCCTGGGTGCTGCCCCAGGTGCGGGACTGGTTCCATGCGTCGATCATCACGGCGGTGAGCACCCCCTGCCGGAAGGCGCCCTCGGGCAGGGAGTCGATCCAGCCGACGGCCGCGGAACGGTCCCGCTGGGCGAGCACCCACCAAGTGCCAAGCGCCGCGGAGCGCATGGATTCATCGTCGTTTTGTTTTTCTGCAAAGCTCACCGCAGCGTCGATGCCCTGGCGTTGGAAGCGGGTGATCGCCTCATCGGAATGCATCCACGAGGATTTTTCCTTTTCACCCAGCGCATCAAAAAAACGCGAAGCCGCGTCGGGATCCGTGGCCCGCATTTCGGAGAGCGTGGACTGGATCATCTGGCTCAACATCGAAGCGGGGCGCGGACCGCCACGGTTGCCGCTGCCGCGCCGTCCGTCTCTGCCGCCCTCGCTGTTGTCTGCCGGAGCAAGTCTTTCGAGTTCCGCGCCAAGTTCGCGTGCGGAAGCAAGCGCGGCAGCGGGATCGTTGAGAGCGGACTGCGTCAGGGCCATGCCGAGGATCCGGCTCATGGCCCAGCCGCCGCGCATTTCCTTGAGGAGTTCCGGCTTTTCCCTGAGGACCGACGCCATCTCCTGAAAGGAGCCTCCAGTTTTGAAGTTGCCCTCGCGCACCAGATTTTCCCAAACCTTCCCGCGCTTGCTTTCTTCGATATCTGCCATGGCGCGCAGCGCATCGGCGCCGTTGGTGTGCGCGAGCGAAGCGATGGCGCAGGCCACGGTGCGCTGGTCGTCGAGTTTTTTGCCAAGCTCCAAGGCGCGCATCGGATCCTGCGCGGCGAGACGCGCAGCGATGGTCGAGCGCATGAACTCATCGTCCTCCTTGCCCAAGGGCCAGGCCTCCAGCAGGGCCGCGGCTTGGTCTGCGGAGAGTTGCTTGGCCATGCGCGCGATCCAGAGTTCGATGCCCGGGGAATAACTCTCGTTTTTTACGCGCCCAGCGGCGATGCGCTTGAGCGCTTCGAGTTGCTTTTCGAGCGGGAGTTTGTCGAACCCCGAGAGCTCGGAGGCGTTGGGGAGCGCGGCCTGCGGAGCCTCCGATGGCGCGCCCGCGGATTGCGGATGCGCGGCGTCGGACCGGCCTGGAGACGGCGCGGGAGCGGCAGTTGCGGCGGTGTTGGACTGCCGCGCTGGCAGGAAGTTCGCGGCCGCGCCAAG
>CAIUOU010000072.1 GCA_903900845.1 uncultured Opitutia bacterium | reverse complement strand
CGGATCTCACGCGCCTTCTTCATGCTCATCCGGCTCGCGCTCAGGTTGGCGACGCAACCGTTGGCGAACTGCAGGCGCGCATTCGCGATGTCCTCACTCTTAGACAACACCGTTACCCCCACGCCGTCGATCCGCTCGACCGGCGACTTCACCAGCGCCAACACGATGCCGATGTCGTGGATCATCAGGTCGAGGACCACGCCGACCTCGGTGCCGCGCGGCTGGTAGGGCGCGAGACGCTCGGCCGTAAGGTAACGAGGACGATCGATGTGCTTCTCGAGGAAGCTCATCACCGGATTGAAGTGCTCGATGTGCCCGACCTGCACGATGCGGCTCGCGGCCCGGGCCGCCGCCAACACCTGCTCCGCCTCCTCAAGCGACGCGCAAAGGGGTTTCTCGATCAAGAGGTGTGCGCCGGCTTTGAGCAATGGCAACGCCACCTCGGCATGGCGATCGGTGGGCACCACGACCGAGACCGCATCACAGGCCGCCCCGAGCTCCTCGAGCGTCGCGAAGCGCCGGCACCCGTGTTTCGCGCAGATCTCCGCCGCGCGGGCGTCGCTGGTCTCAAAAATTCCCGCCAGTTCCGCGCCGGGCAGGCTAGCGTAGACGCGCGCATGGTGCTGCCCGAGTGAGCCGACCCCGGCCACGCCGCAGCGGATCCTGGATGATGCCATGCGCCGAACGTAGGATCGGCGACGCCGACCGCCATCCGAAAGACACCGCCGCGCCGATCAGCGCAGCAGGCCGTCGTGCAGCGTGAGGGCGCGTCCGGTCCGCGCCGCGTGCGCCGGGTTGTGGGTGACCAGCACCAAAGCGGTGCCCGTCTCCCGGCTCAATCCAAGCAACAGGTCGATCACCGCCTCACCGGTGCGTTCGTCGAGATTACCCGTCGGCTCGTCGGCGAGCAGAAGACTCGGGGAATTCATCAACGCCCGCGCCACGGCCACGCGTTGACGCTCGCCGCCGGAGAGTTGCGCCGGGAGGTGCGAAGCGCGGCCGCCGAGCCCCACCCGTTCCAGGAGATCGCGCGCCCGAGCGCGGGATTCCGCCCCCGGGCTGCCCAACATGCGGCCCGCCATCAGGACGTTCTGCAGCGCGTCGAGTTCCGGAATCAGGTAAAACGACTGGAAAACCATCCCAAGGAAGCGCGCTCGTCGCCCGGCTGACGGTGCCAACCCGTCCCAACGGATCTCGCCGGAGTCGGGCGCATCGAGACCGGAGAGAAGATTAAGCAGCGTCGACTTCCCCGAGCCCGACTCCCCGCGGATCGAGACGCTTTCGCCGGCCGCGACCCGCAGGTCCGCGCCGCACAGCACCTCGATGCGGCGATCACCACTCGGGTACGATTTGCGCACACCTGACGCGCTCAGGACGGTCTCACTCACTGCGCAACGCCTCCACGGGTTTGAGACGGGCCGCCCGCCACGCCGGCAGCAGGCCCGCTAGGGTCGAGATCAGGATCGCGAGCACGACCGTCAGGATGAGATCCGACGGCAGCGTGTGCGAAGGCAGATCCGTGAAATGATAGAACTGCCGCAGGGTGTCCTGACGCTGCAGCGCCCCGGCAATTCCTTGCACGAGCTGGTTCCTAAAATGCAGCACGGTGAAGCCAAGCCCGACGCCGATCGCCGTGCCCGCGGTGCCGATGAGGAAAGCCTGCGCGCAGAAACAAAGCGCCACGTCGCGCGGGCTTGCACCAAGCGCGCCAAGGAGCCCGATTTCGCGCGTCTTCCGCACCACCGAGATCAGCAGCGAGCTCATGACCGAGAACGCCGCGATAACCACGATGAAGAGCAGCAGGAAGAAGTTGATGGTCTTTTCCAGATTGAGGACCCACAGGAAGCTTTCCCATTTATGCGTCCACGGTCGCGCCACCGCGCCTTGCGGTAACGCGGCCTGCAATTGCTGCGCGCCCTCCGCATCCCCCACTTCGGGTTTCAGGCGCACGTTGATGCCATGAACCGCGCGTCCGAGGCCGTAGAGCTCCTGCGCTGCGCGCAACGTCACGTAGGCCACGCTGCTGTCGAGATGCTGGTGCCCGACTTCGAAGAGTCCCGCCACGCGCAGCCGCCGCGGCAGCACGATCTCGTCGGCCTTCAAGCGCTCGAACAGTAGCGGCGAGTAGACTTCGATCTCGGCCCCTATCCCCGCGCCCAGCCGTTGCGCGAGTTCCCAGCTGAGGATCACCGAATCATCATCCAGATCCTCCAACCGCCCGGCGCGCACGAACCGCGCGAGATTGGCGACCGACGCCACCGAGCCGACGTCGATGCCCCGCATCTCCGGATAAGCAGGGCGGCCGTTGCAAACCGCGCCGACCGGCCCCTCGACGAACGGTGTCGCGCCGGCGGCCACCGGTGAAGCCCGCACCATCCCGAGCACCGCCGAGGGATCCTCCATGAGACCATTGGCCTTCACCTGCACCTCTCCCTCGGTCTGCACGATCATGCGCCGGATCTCGTAACCGAAACCGCCCATCACGCTCGTGACGATCACGAGCACGGCTACGCCGAGCGCCACGCCCGTCACCGAAATCGCGGTGAAAAACGGAAAGCGCCGCCCCGTCGGGAAAAGCTGCTTCAGCGCGAGGTAAAGGAACCAGGGCATCGCCGGATACCGGGGCAGCTTTTGCCGGCCGTGGCAAACGGCGACTTGGATCCCACCCGCCGAAGAGCCGACCGGCGAGATCAGTCAACCCTCAGGCCGGCGCCACGTTCCGGAGCTGCGGGAACAAGATCACGTCACGGATGCTTTCCGCTCCCGTGAGCAGGATGCAGAGACGGTCGATGCCGAGTCCCATGCCGCCCGCCGGGGGCATGCCGTGCTCGAGCGCTAGCAGGAAATCCTGGTCGATGTTCTGCCGCTCCTCGCCTGCCTGCGCCTCGAACATCTGCCGCTGCACATCAGGGTCGTTTTGCTCCGAATACGCCGGCGCCACCTCCATGCCACCGATGATCAGTTCGAAGACGTCGATCGTCGTCGGATCGTCGCGGGTGATCTTCGCCAGCGGGCACAGCTCCTTGGGCAGATGCGTGACGAACGTGGGCTGGATAAGGTTCGGCTCAATTTTCTTGGAGAAGATCTCGTTGGTGATCTCGAACTCCTCCCAGGCCGGGTTGATGCCGAGCCCGAGACGTTCCGCACCCTCGATCTTCTCCGCCTTGCTCCGCGCGAACCAATCGGCGTCGCCCGTCGCCTCGCGAATGAGGTCCTTGTACCTCACCTCACGCCAGGGCGCGCCGAAGTCGATGTCTTGCCCGCTTGCCGCGTGCTTCAGCTTGAGCGAGCCGTCGGCCGGGCGCACCACGTCGCGTACCAGCGACGTGAGCAGATCGCGGATCAGCTCCATCATGCCGCGGTAATCCGAGTAAGCCTGATAGACCTCCATCATCGTGAACTCAGGGTTGTGTTTCCGGGAAACACCCTCGTTGCGGAAGATGCGCCCGATCTCAAAGACGCGATCGAACCCGCCCACGAGCATGCGCTTGAGCCGGAGCTCCGTCGCGATGCGCAGGTAAAAATCCGCGCCGAGCGCGTTGTGGTGGGTCTTGAACGGCCTCGCCGCCGCACCACCGGCCGTGGACTCCAGCACCGGGGTCTCTACCTCGATGAAGTGGCGCGCCTCGAGGAAACGGCGGATGTGAGAGATGACCCGCGGACGCAGCAACAGGCGCGTGCGCGACTCGGCATTCACAATCACGTCGAGGTATCGCTGGCGATAGACCTGCTCGGGGTCGCTCAGGCCGTGCCACTTTTCCGGAAGCGGCCGCAGAGCCTTTGAGACGAGTACGCAGGAATCAACCCGCACCGTCACCTCACCGGTCTTGGTCACAAAAAGCGTCCCGCTCGCCCCAATGATGTCGCCGAGGTCGAGCTTCTTGAAGGCCGCGTAGGCCTCATCGCCGACGACATCCTTCTTCACGTACAGCTGGATCTGCCCCTGCTGGTCGAGGATCTTGACGAACTGGCTTTTGCCCATGTCGCGGATCGTGACGAGCCGCCCCGCGACGGTGACCGGCATCACGTTGTCCTGCCCCGGCACATACTCCTTGATCGCGTCCCCCGAGAAATGCGTGGGGCTCGCGTTGGCGCGGAACGGGTCGACCCCGGCGGCGCGCAAATCGGCGAGCTTCTGCCGGCGCACGGCATGTTGGTCGTGGGAATTGTCGGAAACGATGTCGCTCATGGAACCAAAGTACGACCGTGGCGCCCGCCGCAGGTCGGGGCAAACGGAAAGTCCGGGTAGGGGCGCACCTGAAACTTCGATCGGGGAAACCGCGAGACACGAGTCATGCGCGGTGAGACAAGCTCGTTAGGGGTCGAATTGGATTTTGCTCCTCATACGACCACCACCAAACCTCAGGACTATGCTCTCTGTGCTCGTCCCATTGTTCGACGGTTTCGAGGAACTAGAAGCCGTCGCGCCCATCGACCTTCTACGCCGTGCGGGCGCCGAGGTTGTGATGGCGTCCTTGACCGAAGAGCTAAGGGTCACGGGGCGTAACGGCATTCGCGTCGTCGCCGACACAACTTTGTCCGCCGCCCTCGACCGCAACTTCGATTGCCTCCTGCTTCCCGGCGGCCCCGGGGTGAAGTACCTCCGCGCAGACCCTCGGGTCGCCGAACTTGTGCGTCGGCAAGCAAGGGACGGTCGCTGGATCGCCGCCATCTGCGCCGCCCCTACCGTGCTGAGGGACGCCGGCCTGATCCCCGGAATCCGCTTTACTGCCCATCCTTCGGTCGCGCCGGAACTGCCGGGGATGATTTCAGATCGCCGTGTGGTCACGGACGGTCGAGTCATCACCTCCCGCGGAGCGGGAACCGCCATCGAATTTGGTCTGGAAGTGGTTTCAGCCCTCTTTGGGCAAGTCACGTCGCAATCCGTCGGCACGTCCATTTGCGCCTAGGTAAAACACGCAGCTTCGCCTTGGCCGCTTAATCGCTTACCCAGGACCATTCTAGGGTTTACACCCTAGTCTGCCGTCATCTCTTTCGACCCTAGCAACAGTCTGACCGGTCACTGTCCGAACCGGAAGTGACGGGGCGAAGCCATCCCCGGCGGCCCTCAAAACAACCGTCTAGGTACGGTCCTTTAGTCCCTCTAACTCTCTCCTCCTTCGCTCCCGTGTCCTGACCGCGCCTCTTCCACCCTTTCACCATCCCTCTCCCTTTCCCTCCGTCCCCATGTGCGGCATCGCCGGCCTAATTACCCCGTCCCTCTCTCCTGAGGTTCGGCGCGAGGCCGTGGGCCGGATGTGCGACGCGATGATCCATCGCGGACCCGACGATGGCGGTATTTCCACCGCGGGCGACGCGACGCTCGGCATGCGTCGACTGGCGATTTTCGATCCCGTCAACGGCCGGCAACCGATGCAGTCGCCCGACGGACGACTGACCCTCGTTTTCAACGGAGCGATCTACAATTTCCGCGATCTTCGCCGCCAACTCGCGGGCACTTGGGAGTTCCGCACCGAGTGCGATACAGAGGTGCTCCTCGCGGCGTTTGCCCGCTGGGGCGAAGCCTGTGTGCCGAAGCTTCGCGGCATGTTCGCTTTTGCGATTTGGGACCGGGAGTCACGCTGCCTTTTCCTGGCGCGGGATGCGTTCGGCGTGAAACCGCTGTACTTCCGCGAACTTCCGGGAGGCGGACTGGTTTTTGCCTCGGAAATCCGAGCGCTTAATGCCTCGGGCGCTGGCTCCAACGTGATCGATGCGTCGGGCGTGGCGGACTACCTCGCGTGGATGGCTGTGCCCGCGCCGCGTACGATCTACCGCGACATCCGCTCTCTCCGCCCCGGCGAGGCGGCACGTTACCGGGGAAGTCGGCTGGAAATAGCAGCGGGATGGCGGTTCTCGACCATTGCCCCGCCCGAGAGGATTTGCCGAACACGTGAGGAGTTCGTGGGCGAGCTCCGCTCCCGGCTGGAGGATAGTGTCCGCGCGCACTCCGTGGCCGACGTCCCCGTCGGGGCATTTCTCTCCGGTGGTCTCGATTCCGCCTCCGTCGTTGCGCTGATGAACCTCTCCGCGGGCGGGCGACTAAAAACATTCACGGTCGATTTCGGCGAAAGCGGCTTTTCCGAGGGCAAAACCGCCGCGGAAGCCGCGCGGTTCCTAGGCACGGAGCACCGTACGCTCACGCTTTCCGGAACTGACCTTGCCTCAGGCCTCGATTCCTACCTGACGGCTCTCGACCAACCGACGGGCGACGGCGTGAACACGTTTTACGCCAGCCGCGCCGCCCACGCGGGCGGCGTGACCGTCGCTCTTTCGGGCTTGGGCGGAGACGAACTTTTCGGCGGCTACCCTTCGTTTCGCACGACACCGCGCTTCGCCCGCCTGTTGCCCGCTTGGCGCTCAGTGCCCGCGGGTGTGCGGCGCTCGGTCGTCCGCCGGCTCCGCCGCGGCGATATCCGGCGACGCAAACTCGCCGATGTACTGGAGCACGCGGGCAATTCGATTCAGGCCGGTGCCCTGCAAAGGCGTGTGCTGTCGACGAGCGGGCTGGCGTCGGTTCTTTCACGCGGCGCGTCCGTGCTCTCCGAGGGTAAAGACGCCCTCCACCCCGCTTACGCCGAACTCGCCGCTGATCTCGATCCCGGCGCTGTTTACGAGGTAGTGAGCGCCTGGGAGCTCCGCACCTACATGGCTGACGTGCTGCTGCGGGACAGCGATGTCATGAGCATGCGCCACTCGCTCGAGTTGCGCGTCCCCCTGGTGGATAGACCGCTGATCGAGTGGCTCTGGCACCAACCGGCCGCGTTCAAGGGCGATGCGCGGGACCCGAAGTCCGCGCTGCGTGACGCGTTGGGCGAAATTCTCCCGCCAGCCCTGAAAAATCGCCCCAAATGGGGCTTCTCGCTTCCCATGGACCTTTGGATGCGGCGCGAACTGCGCCCGTTCCTCGAGGACACGTTCGCCACCGCCAACGTCGCCCGCTCCGGCCTTTTCAACGTCGCCTCCGTCGAGGCCAATTGGCGCGAGTACCTGCGATCCAACGACAGCCGCGAATGGTCCCGCATCTGGAGCCTCGCCGTTCTGATCGCGTTCCTCAACCGCCGCCCGGCTCCCGCCAACTCCCTCGTCCCCTCGCCTGTCTCTCTCCCTTCCTCCCTCCCCCTCTTTCCCTCTTCCTTCTCCCCCTCTCACCTTCCCCTTCCCACTCCCTCGTCCGCCTCCCTCTCATTCTCTCTCCCACCCTCCCACTCTCCCTCTCTTCCGCTCTCTCCCTCTCTTCCCCTCTCCCTCTCTTCCCATTCCCTCCTCCTCGTTCCCGAAATCTTTTCCTCCGAAGGCGGGATCCAACGGATCATGCGCGCCTACCTGCGCGCGCTGGCGGAACTCACCGTTGCACCGGGCTCGCTGCGCCTGCTTTCACTCAATGACCCCGAGATCGACGGGCGAAACCTCCACGCCGCGGAACGCACCGCGATTTCCTCGGCCGAAGGCTGCCGACGGCGGAAGGCGTGCCTGCTGCAGAAAACCCTGCGACTCGCGCGCCAGACCGACCACATCATCTGCGGTCATATTTTCATGCTTCCGGCCGCCTGGCTCGCCCGGCGGCTCAATCCGCGCCTGCGCTATTCCCTCGTCGCGCACGGCATCGAAGTCTGGCGGCCATTCAACGCCATCGAGCGCACTGCTCTGCGCGGAGCACACCGGATCCTCTGCGTCAGCGATTTCACGCGCGGCGAACTGCTGCGCTATTGTCCGCTCCCGGACGGTCGCGCGGTCGTGCTACCCAATACCCTCGACCCGGATTTCACCATCGAAGCCGGCCACCCACTCGAACACTGCGCGCCCATAATCCTCACCGTCAGCCGCCTCACCTCGGGCGACCGCTACAAGGGCGTCGAGGACCTCATCCTCGCCATGCCCGCCGTACTCGCGGAAATCCCGGCCGCCCGGCTCCGCATCATCGGCCGCGGCGATGACCTGCCCCGCCTGCTCGCGCTGACGCGGCAGCTCGGAGTCGCCGACGCCGTCGACTTCCTCGGCTACGTCGACGACTCCCGTCTGCGCGACGAGCTCCGCTCCTGCCGCCTCTTCGCCCTCCCCAGCCGCAACGAAGGCTTCGGCCTCGTCTTCCTCGAAGCCATGGCCCACGGCCGCCCCTGCCTCGGCGCCCGCGCCGGCGGCATCCCGGAGGTGATCTCTACCGAAACCGGTCTTCTGGCCGAATACGGCGACGCACCGGGTATCGCCCGAGCGATTGTGGAAGGACTTGGGCGCAAGTGGTCAGGAGCTTCGATCCTTTCCCGCGCCAAGGCATTTTCATTCCCCGCTTTCCGCCCGAAGCTAGCGGCAGAGGCAACTGGTTGGAATCACCCTACCCTCTCCCGCGATTCCTGATCCCGTTCCGCTTCTCCGCGGAAGTCTTCCAACCTTTCATCTAACTTTCCTCCGCTGGAACCCATGTCCGAGCCCCCCCGCGAAATCCTCATCCAGCCCTCCCGCGGCTTCCGCTTCCTCGACGTGCGCGAACTGTACGCGTACCGGGATCTGTTGGGGCTGCTCGTCTGGCGGGACTTCGTCACACGCTATAAACAGACGCTCCTCGGCCCGCTCTGGCACATCTTCCAGCCTCTGCTCACGACCGTCATCTTCACGGTGGTCTTCAGTATCGTGGCCAAGCTACCGACCGACGGCCTGCCACCGACGCTCTTCTACCTCTGCGGACTCCTAGCGTGGAACTATTTCTCCCAAACCTTCACCTCCACGTCCTCGACCCTGACCGCCAACGCCGGCCTTTTCGGCAAAGTATACTTCCCCCGACTGATCGTCCCACTCTCGGCCGTCGTTTCCAACGTCATCTCGTTCCTGATTCAATTGGGATCCTTCCTCGTGGTCCTAGTGATTTACCGGCTCACCCACCCAGAAGTCTCGGCGGGCCCGCGCTGGGAAGCGATCCTGCTACTTCCGCTCGTCCTCCTGCACCTCGCCACCTTCGGACTGGGAGTCGGCCTCTGGCTCGCCGCCCTCACCGCCAAGTTCCGCGATTTCGCGGTGCTTTCCGGCTTCCTCCTGCAGCTCTGGCTCTATGTCACCCCGGTGATAGTTCCGCTAGCCGGCGTTCCGTCCGAATATCACTTCATCGTCGGACTGAACCCCGTCACGATCCCCGTCGAGTGCATGCGCTACCTGCTCCTAGGCGTGGGTTGGATCAACCCGTCACTGTTG
>CAIUOU010000071.1 GCA_903900845.1 uncultured Opitutia bacterium | reverse complement strand
TTGGTGGTAGGACCTGGATTCGAACCAGGGAAGGCGTAAGCCAGCAGATTTACAGTCTGCCCTCGTTGGCCACTTGAGTATCCTACCAGCGCGGGGCGCGGAACGTCGCGACTCGACTTCCGAACGGCAAGCGCATTTTTCGCCCCCAGCCGATCGTTGTGCACGCACCTCGCCCATCCTACCGCGGACGCCTCGCGCCCTCGCCCACAGGTCTGCTTCACCTCGGGCATGCGCGCACGTTCTGGCTGGCGGCACAACGGGCCGGGGAGTCCGGCGGCGAGCTGCTGCTGCGCAACGATGATCTGGACCGCGACCGCTGCCGACCGGAGTTCGTCGATGCGATGCGCGAGGACCTCGCATGGCTTGGCCTCCGCTGGAGTGAGCCGATGATCTCCCAGTCCGCCCGCCTTCCCGCCCACCGCGCGGCCTTGGAACGCCTCCACGCGGCGGGACTCATCTTCCCGTGCACACGTTCGCGGCGCGATGTGCTCGAGGCCGCCGGCGCCCCGCATGAAGGCGGTGCGGATGACGAGCCTCTGTATCCTCCCGTTTTCCGGCCGTCCGCCGGATGGCCCCTACCCAACCTCGGGGACATCATCACCGCCAACTGGCGTTTTCGGGTGCCCGATGGCGAGGAAATCGCCTTCACTGACGCGCGCCTGGGCCGGCAGGCGGCCGTCGCCGGTCGTGACTTTGGCGACTTCCTCGTCTGGCGGCGCGACGGCACCCCCAGTTACCAGCTCGCCTGCGCGGCGGACGACGCCGATTTCGGCATCACGGAGGTCGTGCGCGGGGAGGACCTCGTCCGCAGCACGTTCCGCCAGCTCCTCCTTTTCCGCGCGCTCGGAGCTCCGCCGCCGGCCTATTTCCACGCCTCACTGCTACGGGACGAGCGGGGCACGCGCCTGGCCAAACGGCATGACGCGCTTTCCCTCCGCGCTTTGCGCGCCGCCGGCCGAACGCCCTCCGAACTGATCGCCGGGTTCGCGGTCGATCCAACCTGAGTCTCGCCTCCGCACACTGCGCCAAGTTTTCTCCGGCGATGGCCAACCCTCCCCGTATCGGCGTCCTCAACATATCCGACCGCGCCAGTGCCGGCGTGTACGAGGACACTCCGGGCAAGGCCTGCGTCGCCCTGCTGCGCGAGTGGCTCGCGACCTCGTTCGAGGTCGATTACCGCGTCATTCCCGACGAACAGCCGCTGATCGAGGCGGAGCTACGGCGTCTGGCGGATGATTCCGGCTGCTGCCTGGTGGTGACAACCGGCGGCACGGGACCGGCGCCACGGGATGTGACCCCGGAGGCCACGGAGGCGGTCAGCGACAAGCTGCTGCCGGGTTTCGGCGAACTCATGCGCGCGACTTCGCTGAAATACGTCCCTACCGCGATCCTTTCGCGCCAGACGGCGGGTATCCGTGGACGCACGCTGATCGTCAACCTGCCCGGGCGCCCCAAGGCGATCCGCGAGAACCTCGAGGCCGTCTTCCCCGCAATTCCGTACTGCATCGACCTCATCGGCGGCCCGCGCCTCGAGACCAACGAGGCGGCGATGAAGGCGTTTCGCCCAAAGGCCTGAAACGAAGACCAAACGCGCGGGACTTGCGCGGCTCCAAGCGGTTTCCAAAGTTGTCCGGACCCACCCATGACCACTTACGTTTACGAGACGGTTCCCCAGAATCCCGGCGCGGCGCCGCGCCGCTTCGAGGTACGCCAATCGATGAACGACGCTCCCCTCACCCGCCATCCCGAGACCGGTGAGCCCGTGCGCCGCGTGATCGCGGGCGGCTTCGGTTTCATCGCCCAGAAAGCCGAACCGCCTCCGCGTCCGTGCGGCTCCCAATGCGGCTGCTTCGGGGCGAACTAAGCGAGTCTCCCGCCCTCCCCTGGCTCCGGGGCACGGCGCGCGATCGCTGATAACCCGGGGGCGGCTGGGCCGCTCAAAGCTCGGTGTACTTGTCGGACCGGCCCCGCGCCTTCTCGACGGGATAGCGCCGGGCGTTCGAGGCGAGCTTCGCCTCGATCGCGGCCGCCACGTCGATCCCCGTCATATTGGCGAACTCCAGCGCATAGATAACGACATCAGCGAGTTCCTCGGCGATGCGCTCGCGCTTCTCCGGGTCGCGCGCCATCGCCGCCGCCTGGTCCGGCGTTGACCACAGGAAATGCTCCATGAGCTCCCCGGCCTCGGCCGCGAGCGCCATGCTGAGGTTTTTCGGCGAGTGAAACTGCTCCCAATCGCGCGCGCGAACGAAGGCGAGCACGCTGGACTTCAATTCAGCCACGGTGGTCCGGGCGTCGGAAGCGGAGGTCATGCCGCGACGGTGGGGCGGGCGATTAACCGGCGCAATCCCCGCGCTGCGGACAAGTTTTTACTTGGCACGCCGTCTGCAGGAAGCAACGTGACCGCCCGCTTCACGATGTCCGTCCGCCAACAGCACCCGATCCGCCGCTCCGGCGCCTGCTTCATGCAGGCCTGGCAGCGCCCGGGTGCGCCGCGGCCGGCCGTTGTTTCCGTCTGGAACCAAAAAGCCGGCTCGGGCCACCAGAACTGAACCTCCGCCTCAGCGGAAACGTTCAGCTCTCTGAAGCCCGGCGGTCCCCAGACCCCGTGAGGAGACGTTTCCGCATCCCTCCTCCCCATGAAAAGCACGCTGCTCAGCACCAGGAACCCGTCCACCGCCCCCGTTTCCGCGGCCCGGGTCGCCTCGTTCCGGGAACCCGTCTATGAATGCCGCGAGACGGACCACGGCCTGCGGCTGACCGTCTACGTGCCCGGGGTGGAGGCCTCCGGGGTCGACATCGAGGGCAATGGCTCGGATCTCACCGTGACCGCGCGCAAACCGCATCCGGTGCGGGTGAACTTCGAGGCCCTGAATCTGGAGGGCGTACAGCGGGACTATCTCCTGCGCCTGCGTCTGGGGAACAGTTTTGATTTCGGGGCGATGGCGGCCGAGATCACCCGCGGCGTGCTGACTGTGAATCTGCCGAAGCGGGCGCGCGCCGCGCTGGCCCGGGTGGCCTGAGGTTTAAATCGCCGTTCGGGCAAAAAAAAGGCCGCGCCCAGGAGGGCGCGGCCTTTTTGCTGGAGCGGACCGTGATCAGGTCTGCTCCTCGAGCTTCACGGCGCGGTACCCGCCGATGCCCTTGAAGTAGAGCAGCATCGCAAGGTAGATCGCGGCCATGGTGAGCGGGATGTAGGAGTCGATCTTGAGGGTAGCGCGGTCACCCAGCTGGTTGGCGGCTACGATGGCTTTCTGCTCGGGCGTGCCCTTGTCGCCAGCCTTCTTGGCGGCCTCGAGCTTGCTGCCGTCAACCGCGGTGACCGGGGCGAGGAACAGGAACTTGGACGGGGCAGCGGCCTTGTTGGCGTCATAGACCGCGGCGTTGGTGGACTTCAGGTTTTCCGCGGTGAAGCGGTCTTTGGCGTAACCAAGGCCGGGGCCGCCGATCAGGCCGGCGGAGAGCATGCCGATGCCGCCCATGATGGACATGGCGACGGCGCCGGAGCGCGGGTAGCGATCGCCAACCACCGCGAGCATCGTGGGCCAGAAGAACGTCTTGCCGACCGCGTAGAGGCCGAGGGCGACCAGCGCGATGACGAAGGAGTTCATCCCCGAGGCCATCTGCAGGCCGACGACCGCCAGGATCGCGGAGGTCAGCAACAAACCGACCGGCGAGAGCCCGAGCTTGGTCTCGATGAAGTTCGCGCAGAACCGCAGGCCGAACATGATGGCGGAGGTCCAGACGAAGAGGATCTTGCCCTGCTCCGGCGTGAAGAGGTTGCCGGTGATGGCCTCGATCCAGCCGTCGGTGCCAAGCTCGACCGCGCCGACGAGCGCGTGGGTAATGAAGAGCACGAACAGCAGGAACGACCCGAAGGAGAAGCGGGTGAGCACGCCGACCGCGATCAGCAGCACGCCGCCAATGGTGAAGCCCATCGCGGCGCCGCCGAAGAAGAGGGCGAGCAGGTAGCAGACGACGGCCGCGCCGAGCAGGCCTACATCCTTGAACATGTCGGCGAAGCTGGCGCCCTTGGCGGCGGCCTCGGACTTCGGGAAAGACTGGCCCATGAACATGATCGCGTAGGCGGCAGTCGGGACGAGGTAGAACGCCAGCTGGCCCTTCCAGCCGAGGCCCATGACGTTGCCGAGCAGGTAGGAGGCGACCGCGCCCACGACCATTCCGAGCGGCCACGAAGCGTGGAGGATGTTCAGGTAATGCGTGCGGTTCTGCGGGTAGACCGTGGCGACGAGCGGGTTCGCCACCGCCTCCAGGGTGCCGTTCGCATAGGCGAAGATGAACATGCCCCAGTAGAGGAAGTCGTACGCGTTCTGCTTGGTCGCCATGAAGGTGACGACCGCGGAGAGCACGTGACCGAGGAGCGCAAGGGCGACCAGCTTGCCGTAGCCCAGCTTGTCGACGATCACGCCGCCGATGATGATGCCGAAGCAGAAACCGGTGAAGCCCGCGCCACCGATGGCGCCGAGCTGGGTGGCAGTGAAGCCATACTCCGACGCCCACGCGCCGAAAATACCGCCGCGGAGCGCGAAGCCCACGCCGGCGGCTAGGATGGCCATGAAGCCCGCCCACAGAAGCCGGCTGGCGTTCGGGACGGTGCCTTGGTTGCTGATTGCTGGATTACTCGTCATACGGGGATTTTGTCTGGTTTGAGTTGAGGGACGGACAAGTGGGGGCGCGAACCGGGGCGTCAGAACGTCCGGGGAAGGCGGTGGACAGCGGAAGATTTCAAGGGGTAGAAACGCTGACTTTCGGAACTTGAGCGGGCGCCGCGTGCTGGGCAAGGGCACATTTTCAGGCAGCGCGGGTCACTGAGTGGCACCTCCCACCCGAAGTTCGTTCCGCCATGAAAAGTCTCTTCCGCAAACTCATTTATTCCCGGACCAACACCCAACGGAGCCCCGTTCCCGCGACCGGAACGCTGTCCTTGGCGAAAGCGGTGCCGCTCTCCTCCTCCGGCGGCGGACGTTTCCGGCCGCCGCTCCTGATGGATCCTCCCGCTCCGGGCCGCGGGGCCCTCGGTCGGTCGCGCCCCGGTCCGCGGTTGCAGTACGGGGATTGAGGCACGCCGTCGCGCTCAGACGGCGGGCACCACCCAGTCCACGCGGAAGCCACCACCGGGTCCCTGCGCCAAGCGCCGGGCGAGAAAGCCCACGATCTCGCGCGCGGTTTCGTCGAACTGCCAGGGCGGATTGACCACCGCCAGACCGCAGCCGCTGAGGCGCGGGCCGCCGGAAACCGCCGCGATGGTCAGCTCGACCGAAAGCACCGGAGTCGGCGCGAATCCTGCAAGCGCGCTCAAAAGATCCTCCGCCCGCGCCCTGCCAGTGAGCGGATACCAAAGCGCGAAGACTCCGCCGGCCAGACGCCGCAGGCCCTCGCGCAAGGAGGCGAGCGCGCGGGCGAACTCATCCTGCGCCTCGTAGGGCGGGTCTATCAGCACCAAGGCCCGGCGCTCCAACGGCGGCAGCAAAGCCGCGAGCTCGAGGTAGCCGTCGACGCAACGGACCTCGCATCGGCGCGTCGCGGCCATGATCCCGCGCAGCGCGTCGCACTCCATCGGATTCAGTTCACAGAGCACGAGCCGGTCGGCCGACCGGGCGAGAGCGGCCGCCAGCAGCGGAGATCCGGGGTAGAAACGTGGACCGACCGCGAGATTGCCGCCGGAACGATCGTGCTCGCGGGCGAGTGCAATGTAGGTCGCGAGGGCTCCGGGCAGGCCCGGATCGTCCCAGAGGCGCCCCACCCCTTCCGGCCATTCGGGCTGACGCGCGAGCGAATCCCCCGCGGCGGCCGTCGCGAGGTCGTATCGACCGCGGCCGGCATGGGTGTCCACGAACACGAACCCCCTGTCCTTGCGCTGCAGGAGGCGCACAAGCTCGACCAGCAGCGCGTGCTTCATCACGTCGGCGAAATTGCCGGCGTGAAATTGGTGGCGGTAATTCATCCTGCCTCGCGGGCGGCCGACTCAGGCGACCGGCACCTTCACCACGGTTTTTCTCACCAGCACCGGCGCGGCCCCTGACCGGAGACCCGGCATGTGCACATCGGTGGGGAAAAACACGGCGACGTCGCCCGCCTCCAACCGCGCGAGCGTGGCGCCGGCGGCGTCGGCGTGATGGGTGAAGTCGCGCTCAGCGTCGTAGGGCACCTGGACCGCGCTCCGCGCGGCGTCGATCACCTCGATCGCCTCGCCGCCGGTCACGACCACCTGCACGTCGATATGGCGGCGATGCGACTCAAAGAAACCCTCCGCGCGGGGCTTGGTGTGATACGACTGCTCCACCGCGAAGACCCCGTCACCCAGCTCCACCCGCGCGGATTTCCCGGGTTCCACGGCGAGGAGCCGCGCGTGCGCGGCCGAACCCTCGCGCAGGACGTCCTGTACGTAGGCGAAGGCCGCGGCGAACGCCGCGCTGCGCGGGCTCTGCGCCCGCACGGTTTCCAAGGATCCGAGGATGGCCATGCGCCGACTGGACGCCGCGCCTACGGCGCTGGCAAGCCGCGAAAACCCGGCGCGGACCCGGCGGAACCGGGCGTCGGCTCAGCGGCGCTTCTCCGTCAGCGGCAGCATCACTCCGCGCCGGAAGAGCGTGACCTGGCCGGTGCTCGAGCTCACGACGATGGAGATGCAATTGGCCGCGACGCTGATGGCCGCCCCCGCCGCATGCCGCGCCCCGAGCCCGCCCGGCAGGGCATGGGTGGTGTCCATCGCCTGGATGAGACTGCCCGCGGACTCGACCACGCCGTCACCCCGGATGAGGAAGGCGCCGTCGATCGATGAGAACTCCTTCACCGTCTCGTCCATGAAGGGGTTGAGGATGTTGCGGTCCTCCTCCTTGTAACCGTAAAACGGATTCAGCACGAGCGGCTTCGACATCGACGCGACGCGCTCATTGTCCCCCACGACGAAGAGGCAACCCACCGGACGTCCCTCGCGACCCTCGACCGCCAGCTCGGTGGCGACGGCGATGACGCGCTCCAGCACCTCCGGTTTCACGTCGGGCGGCAGCAGGTCCGCGGTCGAGCCGGTGAGCAGCGTCTGGAACTCACGCTCGATGTCGACGACGACCAGGGTGTCGAACTGGTTGCTTCCGGTGATGCCGCCGACGCAGCAGATGCGGTCGGTGAACTTCACGACGCCGCGGGTGAGCGCGACGAGCATCGCGCTCCGCAGCTGCGCCAGCCGCTGGCGCGAGAAGGAGCGCACCTGGATCGTCTCGTGGAAACGAGCCTCGCCGTCGTCGCCCAGCTCGAGCGCGTTGCGCGTGACGAGGATCGTCTTTAGGCTGGAACGAAGGACGCCCGGCTGGAGCCCCCCGATGAAAGTGTCCCCGAAGACCACGAGCGCCACGCAGCCCGCTCCTTTGGCAACCCGCTCGGCCTCCCGGAACATCAGCCGGTTGATCCGGTTCTGCTGCGCCTCGATCGCCCGCAGGCCGCCAAAGCCGCCCACCAGCCGCTCATGCAGCGCGTCGAGATCGGGGGCGTTGACCAGGTTTTCAACCAGGTCCTTGTCCTTCACCTGCCGCGCGATAGACGCCAGCACCTGGAGGTAGTCACGGGCGCGCTCGCCCGCGATAAGCATCACGATCAGGTGCACGCGCTCGTCGGCCAGAGCGCCGTCGTGCCGGATGCCGACGCGACTGCGGCCGATCGCGAGCACGTAGCGGCGGGCCATCTTCACCCGGACGTGGGGCAGCGCGACGCCGAAACCGAGGTAGGTGGTCATCGTGCTCTCGCGCGCCAGCAGGCCGCGCAGGAGCGCATCGGGCTTCAGGTCCGGGAACTTGTCGACGCAGACCGCGAGCAGCTCCTGCAGCGCACCCTCGAGGTCGAGGCTGCGGAGGTCGACGATGCGCCCGCGGGAGATGATCTTTTCCAGCCGCATGATGCGTCAGGCGCTCCGGCGGCGGGAGCTCAGCGCTCCCACTTGAGCGCGCCCTTCCTCACTTCGTAGACGAGTCCGAGGACGAGAACTCCGATAAAGAAGAGAACCGGCCCGAGGATCGGGATCCCGCCGGCTAGGAACTCGCGGTAGACGAAAGTCCAGGGGATCAGGATCACCACCTCGAGGTCGAACAGCATGAAGAGCAACGCGGTGAGCCAGAACTTCACCGAGAAACGCGTGTGCACCAAACCCTCGCCCGCCATCCCGCACTCGTAGGCGCTGTCCTTGATCTTGTTGGGCCGGAACCGCTGCCCGAGGAGGTGGCTGGCGCCGATCACACCGCCGGTGATGAGCGCGGCGAGCACGGCTTGAATGAGGAAAGGCAGGTAGTCGGCGGACGTCATGGACGAGAATCAATTGGCCCCACGCCGGAGGCGGCCGCAAGTGGTAATTTGGCGGCATCCCGGTTGCGTCCGTTCCGCGCATCTCGCGCCCGCGAAGCGGCGAAAAACCTCCGCGAAACCCCCCGGAGATTCCCGTTGACGCACCGTAAGCGCGCGCCTTTGTTCCCCGCTCCTCCAGTGGCTCGGTAGCTCAGTTGGTAGAGCAGAGGACTGAAAATCCTTGTGTCCCCGGTTCGATTCCGGGCTGAGCCACCACTTTGGACCCCGCCTCGCCGGCAACGGTGAGGCGGGGTTTTTGTTGACCATCTCCGCGAAGCAACCCGAAGGCCCTCCGCCGAGAAACAGCCCAGGCGGACTGAGTGATAAACCCTACCCGCTCTCCTGTCTTTTTTGCTTGGGAAGCATTCAGCCCGACGCGCCAATCAGGGCGTGCCACCCCGCAGCCTCAGCCTAGCTTTGTTGCTGATCGTCGCCAGTCCTGCGCGGGCAACGGTCGCGGAGCCCGCAGCTCCGGACTCCAGCGCCACCCCGCCCGCTTCTTACCGTATCGCGGTGCACCGCAATTCCGCGCCCTTCTCCCAAGTGGGTGCGGGCGATCGCCCGATCGGATTCGCGGCGGAGATGCTCGCGGAAATCGGAAGTAAATCCGGAGTCAGACTGGAACCGGTGCTCGGGTGGTGGAACCAGCATCTCAAGGATTTCCAAGCGGGCCGGATCGACGCCCTGTGCGGCGTCAGCCCGGACGATGCCAGTGACCACGAGATCATGGATTATTCGATCAAGTTGGTGACCGTGCACGCCGTGGCTTTTACCCCGGCGGGAAAAGCGCCGATCAAGCGGATGGCGGAGCTGAGGGGTAAGCGTATCGCCGCGATGGAAGGCAGCAATTCCCTGACGTATCTCCGCAAAACAAACCCGCCCGGTACAACCATCACGGCTTACAATCGATTCGGGGACTTCCTGAACTCCCTCCGCTCGGGAGAATGCGACGTCGCCATTTCCAACAGCCTGGCGCGCACCGGGCTGGAGAACGCGGCCGATCTGGAGATGAGATTCCTGGAGGATCTGCAGGTTAACTTTTACTTCGCCGTCCGGAAGGGGGATAGCCGCCTGCTCTCCATCCTGAACGAGGGCGTAGCGCGCTCCCTGCACGATGGCTCCTACAATGAGCTCTATGCCCGCTGGATCGGGCCCGTGGAGCCGCAGCGGATCACTTTCACGGACCTCAAGCCCTACTGGCTCCCGGCTCTGCTGATAATGGCGGGCGTGCTGGTGAGCTTTCTCTGGCAGCGCTACTATTTGCGCCAGATCGAGCGGCACGCCGCCGCCGCTGAGGAAGCGAACCTCGCGAAGTCACGCTTTCTCGCCTCGATGAGCCATGAGATCCGCACGCCGATGAACGGCATCATGGGTATGACCGATCTGCTGATCTCCTCCCAACTCACGCGGCAGCAGCAGGAGATGGCGACCACCGTTCGCCAATGCTCCGACTCCCTTCTGCGGATGATGAACGACGTCCTCGACTTCGCGCAGATGGAATCGGGCAAGCTCAGCCTCCAGAGCTCACCGGTTTCACCGCGCGAAGCCGTTGAGGGCTGCCTCAACTCGCTCGCGATGGCCGCGCTCGGGAAAAACCTCGAACTCATCCACCGGATCGATCCCGGCGTGCCCGAGGTGGTGCTCGGCGACTCCGCCCGCCTCGGGCAGGTCCTCACCAACCTGGTTAGCAACGCGATTAAGTTCACCGCGAGCGGACATGTGGTGGTGTGCGTCCGGCCCGCTGGCGCGTCGCCCGGAAGGGTGAAACTGCAATTCGAGGTGCAGGACACCGGCATCGGCATCGCTCCCGAGGAAAAGACCCGTCTTTTCCGGCCTTTCACCCAGGCCAACCAGTCGACAACGCGCCGCTACGGGGGCACCGGACTGGGCCTCGCAATCTGCCGGCAGCTGGTGGAGGCGATGCAGGGCGAGATCAGCCTTGAGAGCACTCCGGGTAGCGGATCGACGTTCCGGTTCACGGCCTGGTTTGGCGCGGGGGATTCCGGCAGCGAAACCCCGCGGAAACTTTCCGGGAAAAAGATCCTGGTTGTCGCCAATCACCCTGTCGCCCTGGAAGCGATCCGCGACGAGCTAACTCACCTCGGAGCGACCGTGACCACCGCCAGAGACAGCTGCGCCGCGCAGCACCTGGCCCGCGAGGCCCAACAGGGGGATTCTCCTTTCTCCGCCGCCGTCATCGAGGAAACCCTGCCGGGAACCTCCGGCCTTGAGCTGGTCCGCACCCTCCGGGCTACCGCCGAGCTCGCCACGCTTCCCGTCGTGCTAATGAGCCAACTCGGCTCCGTCGTGCCCGACCAACAGATTTCCCAGCTTTCCATCAACGGGATGCTCAGAATGCCGCTGCGCCGATCCCAACTCGTCAATGAGTTGCTGCGGACTCAAGGCGCCACCGGCCCCGCTCCCCCGCCGCGCGTTCGCACGCTGCTCATCGTCGACGATAATCTCGTGAACCTCGGTATCATGCGCGCGACCCTGGAGCGCCTCGGACATGAATGCGAGGAGGCGGTCAATGGCCGCGCGGCGGTCGAGCTCTTCAATGTGCGCAGCTTCCCCGTGGTTTTCATGGATTGCCACATGCCGGAAATGGACGGTTTCGAGGCCACCCGCCGCATCCGATCCCTCGAAAACCAGCGCCGGGCGCGGGATCCGGACTATGAGCCGGCGCTCATCATCGGGGTGACGGGCGATACCCTTCCCGCGACCCGCGACCGCTGCCTCACCGTAGGCATGGACCACTACCTGACGAAGCCCATTGATCGCCAGATGATAGCTAACGCGCTCGCCGGACTCCCCGCGCCTTCCCGGCGGGATACTGAAGTCCCAACCACCATCCCGGTCTGATTCGGGACTTTCCCTCCGCCGGCGATCCCCGCGTCAGGCGCCGGCTCTCCGGCTCCACCGGCAAGCCAGAGATAATGTCTGGAGAAACAGCTCCCGCTCACCCGGCAAGCCATGGCGGCTGAGCGATTCCGCGACCTTCTCCGTTGCCGGCTCGGTGATGCGGTGACGCGGATCGCCCGGCAGATCGGGACGCACCGTGCGCGTGAGCGCCCAACACGCCCACGCTCGCCACACGCGTTGCTCGCGGCGCGGCTCGTTCATGCGACCCGCGTAATGCTGGAAATGAACGCGCGGATTGCCGAGGAAGACGCCTTCCGGCGCGTGGGCGACGATCCACGCCACCGCCGCGTAGGGCATGGGATGGGTGAGCAGTTCCGATTCGTCGCCTGAGAGCTCGGCCCCCATCGCCCGGTCGAGGCAGAGCAAAGAACGTGCGGCGAACCCGGTCTCCCAAAGCGAAGCCCCGTAGCGCAGGCATTCCAGATAAAACCTCCCGCCGCGATCGCCGATACGAAAGGCGTGCAGCGCGCGCCAATCCATTCCCGGAACGGCGGCGGGCAGATGGGGACAAGCGGGAAACGGCGGCACCGCGCAGTCGTTGGCCGCGATGGCGCGAAGCGTCAACCGATGGAGCGGCGCAACGCGAAAGGGGGCCAATGAGCGGGTAGAATCGCGCCGAGAAAGCACGCTTTTCAGGTATGGCAGTGTGGACGCTGTCTGGCGGAACGGGAAATATCCGAAGACTCGAACGTTGCGTCTGGCCCAAGGCGTGCGCGAGAGGTGCGGCGCGGCCTAGTCCCGATTCACGACCTCCGCTTCGGTTCTTAAACAGCCGACAGGCGCAAACGGAGGAAACAAAGAGCTGAGAAACCCGCGAATCCGAAAGCAGGACTTCGGCCCTCCGCCTCACGGGCTCCGGCCGACCCAAGGTTTTTCCTCTTCCGTGGCTTCCGTGCGTTCCGTGGGCCAACGGGCTCGGTTTCGTGCCTTTGGTGTGTTTCGCGGATCCCCTTTCCGGGGACCGAAGTCCGTCGGGAAGGTCCGCGAGAATCACGGGACACCGAAGTTGCGCTTGGCGCCGCCCCGCGTTTCCACGAAAACCGCGCGCCTGACCTCCTCTCAAGAAGACCGCGTCCCCGCCGATCCACGCGTGCACCGCATCGCATGGTGGCGTTGGCTCGCACTCCTTCCCTTCGGACTGTTGCTGCGCGCTTGGGGACGCTCCCTGCGATTCGAAGCCACGCCCGAGGACATCCGCCGCTACACCCGCCACGACGTTCCCGTCGCCATCGTGCTTTGGCACAACCGGCTCTTCCTCGCCGCCGAGATCGTTCGGCGCTACCGCATCGGTCGCCCGGCCTATGCGCTGGTGAGCGCCAGCGAGGACGGCGCCTGGCTCTCGGCGTTTTTCGCGATGGGCGGGTTGCGGACAGTACGCGGCTCCAGCAGCCGGCTGGGCCGCGAGGCCGCATCGGCGTTGGTCGAGGTGCTGCAGTCAGGACGCGACGTTGGCATCACGCCCGACGGCCCGCGCGGACCCTGCTATGACTTCAAGCCCGGTGCGGTCATCGTGGCCCGCCGCACGCGGGCGCCCATGATCCTGGTGGGCGCCGAGTTCACCTCGTCATGGCGGCTCAGGAGCTGGGACCGCTTCCACCTGCCCCGCCCCTTCTCCCGCGTGCGCATGCGCTGCGAGATCATCGAGCCGGAGCAGCTGGCGGACCGGGTCGCTGGAATGGAACTGGTCCGCTCCCGGCTCCTGGCGCTCAACCCCGACCGGTGATCGGCCGGAGCGCGCCTCAGAACGACGGCCTCGCCGTCACAGTCGAACCGGCAGTCGCGATGTAATCCGCCCCTGAGCTCCAGGCAAGGTCGTTCAAGAGCACCTTGAAGGCGATGTCCTGCCGCGCAGCGTCGAGCGAGATGCGCCAGAGGTCGGCTGCCACGCAGGTCATAGGCAACCCGACGGTCCAGCTGAGGCCTCCGCCCGCGCCACGGATGTAGAGCGTGTTGCCGAAACCGACGTCCACCTGCGCGGTGATCGTGGTGAGCGACGGTCTGGGCGCCGCGGGTTTCGCCAACGCCGGTGGCAGCGAGGCGACGACCGCGGGCGCGGCAGGCGTCGACGGGACGGCCGCAGGACGGGCGGCGGAACGCGACGCCGCCTTGCGGGCGGGCGCGGCGGACTTGGTCGCTGGGGCGGGCGACGGCTTGCGGGTGGTGGTTTTCTTCTTGGAAGCGCTCATGGTATGGGTGGTTGCTGATCCCCAAAACGACGCGAAGCGTAGCAGGTCGGAGGCCAACGTACCAGCGGGCGACCGACGGATTTACCGGAACGTCACAAGCGGCTCCACCACCGCGCGAGCCGAGGCCCGTGGAGACTCAGGCAAAAACCTCTTCCGGGCGGAAGAAGCGCGCGATCTCGGCCACGCCGTTCTCCACGCTGTCGGAAGCATGGAGGACGTTGATCATCATGTCGGTGCCGAAGTCGCCGCGCAGGGTGCCCTTGGCGGCCTTGCGGGAGTCGGTGGGCCCGAGCAGATCGCGCACGCGCTGGACGACGTTTTCGCCCTGCAGGGCGATCATGACCACCGGCCGCGAGCTCATGAAGCGCTCGATATCCGGGTAGAAGGGTTTGGACGCGACGTGCGCGTAGTGCTCCCGGAGCAAAGCGGGGGAAAGGCGCGCCATCTTGCAGGCGATGACGTCGAAACCGGCCGCCTCGAAGCGGCTGATGACGGTGCCTACCAAGCGCTTCTGCATCGCGTCCGGCTTACAGATAAGGAACGTCTTTTCCATAGGAACCGTCCAAAGTAGGCGGACGCTTGTCTTTGGAAAGCCTAGATTTGGAAGCGAACTGAGCTGGCGCCCAACCCGGCGGAGTTCAGGCGAACCGGCGGACGCGCGCCTGCACGTCTTCCTGCAAACGGCGGATATAAGCGACCGTGAACTCCTCGAGGGAGGCGGTCGGGTTCGAAACGAGCGGCGTGAGGTCCATCGCCCAAGTGATGCCGGCCACGCAATCCGTCGCGTGGGACGTGTGGTAGGTGGCGTGCGCCGAGCGTCGGCCCATGGTCGCAAGGTCGTAGCGTTTGCCTCCGGTGACCTGCGAGTCGAAAACCTTGAGCAGTTCGAGGGCCAGCGCCGGGTGCCGGCCGGCATCCAGCGCAACCTTGTCGGAGTCCACCATCCAATCAAGATCGCGCCAGACCTCGCAGCCGAGAACCCGCCGCGGACGGCGGTCGGCGGGAAGCGCCCGAATCGCCTCAAGGCAGCGGTGCAGCACGGCGACATGGGTGTCGTGCTTGTCCGCCGGATTGTGGAGATAAACCACCTCCGCGCGGCATCCGCCAAAGATGGCGGCCAGATCGGCGGCCACGCCGGCGTGGCCCGGGGTCTTCACGACGGAGCTGGGATGCGCCAACTGGAGCTGGATCGCGTAGCGGCCGAGCGTGGCGGCCTTGCGCTGCTCCTCGCGCCGCACGCCCTGCATTTGTTCATCGGTCAGGTGCGCGTACGGGCCGGTGCGGGGTGAACCGGCACCATTGGTGACGACGACTCCACCGAAGGCCTTGCCGGGCGTGTCGAGGCAATCGGAGATGCCGGCATGCGCCATGATCTCGATGTCGTCCTGATGCGCGCCGAGGCAAAGGTGCGTGACCCGCGCGAGCGCCTGTTCCGGCGTGGCGTCCGCGCCGGGGACATAAATGTCGGCCTGGGGATTCGAGAGTTTCATCGGAAAGGGGGCGGCGTTCAGCGCCGGAGAGCCGGCAGACTGGCCGCGGCCACGGCCTGCCCGTGGCGACGGTCCTTCTCATCGGGCGTGTGCAGTCGGACTTTCTCCGCCAATTCGGGAAAATCCGTGCGCAAGACCGCACGGGCCCGGTCGAGAATGATCTCGCCGCCGGCTCCCGAGGATACGCGGCCGAGCAGCAGCACGTGGCGCAGCTCGTAATGATCGGCGAAGTGCGCGATCGCGTAACCGAAATCGGCGCCGATGGTCTCGTAAATCGCCCGGGCGCGCGTGTCACCCGCCGCCATCGCCCGCTGCACCTCGATGAGTTGCTCGGGCAGCGGCAGTCCGGCGGGCAAAGCGAAACCCGCGATCGGGGCCAGCCGGCCAACCGCCTGTTGCGAGAAATACTGGACGCCGCAACCGATGTCGCCCGACCACTCGTCGCGTGGCGCCGCCGGGTGGTAGTCCACCGGCGCGAAGGCGAGCTCGTTCAACCACGGGGTGATGCCGCCTTCCGGCGTCACGTAACCGGCCGCGAGGCTCGTGCCCATCGCGATTCCCAGCACCGCACCGTCGCCGAGCGACATGGAGCCGGCGAGAGCCGTGACCTCGCCGTCGTTGGCCACTTCAAACGGTACCCCGCCCCACCGCTGCTGGAGCGTGAAAAACATCCGGCGCACGTGCCGGTCGAAAAGGTCCGTCGGCACTCCGCGGAACAGCGACGCGACCCGTACCTCGTTGTTCACGTAGACCCCGGCTGAGCTGCCGCCGATCGCATCGACCCGCGGCAGGTGCGCGGCCGCGCGCCGCAACGAGTCGTGCACACCCTCAAGGTGATACGCGGGATCCTTTTGAAAGTACGGATCCCAGGTAATTTCCTCGGAGAAAACGACCTTCCCGTCGATCACCGCGGCGGCCTTGCGGTCGCTGCCGCCGAGGTCGAAGCCGATCCGGCAGCCGTCAAGGTGCCGGCCAACCGCCAGCGAAGCCACCCTGCCCTCGGGCAGCGCCGAAAGAGATGCCGCCTCGAGCACGAACGGCTCACGGAACGTGGTCGCCCCCATGAACCGATGGTCGAAGGCGCGCCCGCCGCTTTCGGAGTAGATCCGCTTCAGCCCGGAGACGATCTCCTCGGCCCCCGCGATCCGCACGTAGCAGCCGCCTTTCTGCCAGAGCAGGAACTTAACGAGGCGTTCCACGTAGGTGAGCGAGAGCGCCGCGGCGGGATGTCCGGCCCCGAGCACGTGCGTGTCGTGACGCGAAACCGCGCCGGCGGTCGAACTGACGACAACCGCCAAAGGGCGGGCCGAGGGGTCGCGGGCCACCAGGTCGCGGTAGGCGCGGTTCCACAGCGCGGCCGGGGCGAAGTTCCGCTCCAACGGCGGCGGCAATGAAGGACGGACATCAATCATGACGGGTGAAACCAGCGGAGCGAAGGTCCCGCTCAGGCCAGATGAATCCTCGCGAAACCCTCGATTGCCTCGTAATCGGCGAGCCCTAGGCCGTCGTAGGTCTCGGCGAGCGCGCGATTCTGCTGCTCGGCCTGCTGCCATGGCTCGCGCAGCCCCGACGCCACCGGAGTCTGGCTGCGCTGGCTCTTGTGGTGGAAGACCGCCTGCATCTTCTGCGCGAGTTCGCGCGGGCTGAGCGGCACCGCCATGTCGACGTCGGCCGCCTCCCATGGCTGGTCGACGCCCCGGTACGACCACGCCCGGCAATCCTTGAACCACGCCTCGCCGGCGACCTCGCGGCACGCGCGACGCAAAAGCCCGTGGCACACCGCGGTGATCGAGGTCGGATCGTCCCGGTCACCCGTGAGAAAGATCTGGTGAGGCATGGCCTCGCGCAGGAGGTTGACCACCGCGGCGAGGTCCGCCGGTCCCGGCGCAAACTGGCGGTAGCGGCCGCGCTCGTAAAACGGCAAATCGAGAAACGTCGCCTGGGCGGGCGTGAGATCGCAGTCACGCAATGAGGCTCGGGCCTCCCCGCGCCGCAGCAGCGCCTTGAGGCGACGGATGCCGGCCGAGTCGGCCGCGAAGGCTTTCTTACCCGCCAGCTCCCTTCGGACGCCCTCGGCGAAATCGGCCACCGGATCCTTGGTCTGACCGAGGGTGCCGGCGATCTCACCGACCAGCTCCGCCGCCATCGCGCCTTCCTCGTCGGGCACCGCGAGGTTTCCGGAAGTCAGGTAGGCCACGGACACGATGTGCCCTTGGTCCTTCAGCCGGCGGAGCGTGGCTCCCATGCCCAGCACATCGTGCGACGGCTCCGGGCTGAAGACGATGATCCGCTTCGGGAAGGGGAAAGCGCGCTCGGGCCGCGAGGAGTCGTCGGCGTTGGGCTTGCCGCCGGGCCAGCCGGTGATCGTGTGCTGGATCTCGTTAAAGACCCTGATGTTGAGCTGATAGGAAGGCCCGTGCTCCGTCAGGAGATCAGCCATGCCGTGCTCACCGTAATCCTCGTCGAGCAGTTTCAGCACCGGCTTCTTCGCCTGGCGTGAAAGCCAGATCACTGCGCGGCGGATCATGGCGGGCGTCCAACGGATCGGGCTGACCAGCCACGGGTAACGAACGCGGGTGAGCGCCGAAGCCGCGGCGCGGTCGATCAGGAAGCGCACCTGCGGGTGGCCCTGCAGGAAGCTGGCGGGCAGCGAGTCCTTCGGCGCGCCCTCGACCGCGTCGGCCAAAACCCCGGCCTTGCCCTCGCCCCATGCGAGCAGCGCGATCCGTCGGGCGTCGAGGATAGTGCCCACCCCCATCGTGATCGCATGGCGCGGCACGTTGGCCTCGCCGAGGAAGTCGCGCGCGGCGTCGCGCCGGGTGAGGCCGTCGAGCGTGACCAGCCGCGTGCGCGACTCGCGCGAGGAGCCGGGCTCGTTGAAGCCGATGTGGCCCGTGCGCCCGATGCCGAGAATCTGGAGATCGATGCCGCCCGCGGCGCGGATCTTCTCCTCGTAGCGCCGGCACCACCCGTAAACCTCAGCCCTCGGCATGGTGCCGTCAGGGACGTTCACGTTCTCCGCCGGGATGTTGATGTGGTTGAAGAGCTGCTCGTGCATGAAGCGCCAGTAGCTCTCCGGATGCTCGCGGGTGAGGCCGTGGTATTCGTCGAGGTTGAAGGTGATGACCCGGTGGAAACTGAGACCCTGCTCGCGGTGGAGTCGGATGAGCTGCCGGTAAAGCCGGACCGGGGTGGAGCCGGTGGCGAGACCAAGGACGGTCGGCCGGCCGGCGGCGTCGTTCTGGCGGATCAGCCCGGCGATCTCGTCCGCCAGACGCGCGCAAGCCTCGTCGGCGTCCGCGAACACTTCGGTCGCGATGCGCTCGCGCTGCTGGGACTCCGGCGTGGAAAGAACCGGCGCGCCGGCGCCGGCGGTGGAAGGAACCGGCTTGGCGGCGTGCCGGCGCACGATCTCCTCCATGCGCTCGCGCTGGGCCTCCATGCTGCGCAGGAGCGCGAACTGGCTGCGGGCGCGCTCGAGGTTGTGAGCCGGACGCTTGACCTTGAAATAGACGTCGCCCTGCAGGAAGTCGGTGAGGAAACGGATACCGATCTCCAGCGCGATGAGCCGCCCGGAAAAGGCGAGGTGGGCGATCTCCACCTCATTCAGGAAGGAGCGGCTGGCGGCGAGGTAGCCCTCGGTGAGGGAGTCGAACAGATCGAGGCGGGCGTTGACGCGTGACACGTCGGGCTCGTCCTCGGCGGCCGAGTTGATCGCCGAGCGCACCATGTCACCGAAGTCATACAGCGCCGAGCCGGGCATCACGGTGTCGAGGTCGATCACGCAAATGCCGGCGCCCGTGCGGTCGTCGATCATCACGTTGTTCAGCTTGGTGTCGTTGTGCGTGACGCGCTCGGGAATATCCCCGCGGGCGAGCAGGTTGAGCACCACGTCGACCATCGGCTCGCGCTCCATCGCGAAGGCGATCTCCGCGCGCGCCTCCTTCACCCGCCCCACCCGATCGTCCTTCACCGCCTGGCGCAGGGCCTCAAACCGGCGCCGCGTGTCATGGAAGTGCGGAATGGTTTCCTGCAGGCGCCCGCCCGGCAGGTCACTGAGCAGACGCTGGAAATCGCCGAATGCCCGCGCGCCCTCGCGGGCCATGGCAGGGTCGGTGATGACGTCGTAGGACTGCGCACCCTCGATGAAAATGTAGCAGCGCCAGGCGCCCGAGGGCTCACGGTGCAGGTTGCCGCCCGCGCGCGTGGGGATGAGCGTGAGCGCGCGGCGGATGGCGTCGGGGGCCCCGGAGGCGATGGCGCGACGGCCCGCGTGGGCGGTGACCCGCGCGATGTTCTCCATCACGACGTCGACATTACGAAAGACGTTCTCGTTGATGCGCTGGAGGATGTAGCGGGTCGTCACCCCGCCCTGCTCGAACGAGACCACGTAGGTGTCATTGATGTGGCCGTTGCCGTGCGGCGCACCCCCGCAGTAGGTGCCGCCCAGCCGGAACGCCGAGGCGACGGCGCGGAGCGCGGTCGAGTCGAGGGTCTTGAGAGCCATCCCGGCCATGCAACAGCCGCACGTTTCCGGCGCAACTGTCATTTGGCGACGGACGCCGCCGGAGCCCGCTCAGACCGCGGCGCGGGCGATCCGCTTGCGTTTCTCGACCCGCGAAGAAACCAGGATCGAGATCTCGAACAACGCGTAAAGCGGCGCCGCGAAGATCGTCTGGGTGACCGGATCGGGCGTGGGCGTCACGATCGCGGCGATGACGAAGATGAGCACGATCGCGTGCCGCCGGTACTTGCGGAGGAACTCCGTGGTGAGCACCCCGAGCCAGACCAGTAATACGATCACGAGCGGGAACTCAAAAACGGCACCGGTGCCTAGAACGAGCCAGGTGAGCGTCGTGAAGTAGTTGCCGGCGGTCCAGCGGGTCTCGAGGCCCATCGCCTGGTTGAGCTCGATCGCGATCCGCACCGTGCTCGGCATGAGCAGGAAGAAGCTGAAGGCGGAACCGAGCAGGAACAACACCAGCGCCGAGAAGCACAAGGGCTTGATCGCCTTCGTCTCCCGCTCGGTCAGCGCCGGAGAAACGAACTGCCCGATGAAGAAGAGGATGAAAGGCGAAGCCAGCAGCAGCCCTCCAAAGACGCACAGCTGGATGATCATCGTGAACACCTCCATCAGCGAGATGGTGCCCAGCTTGGTGTCGAAATCCGGATAATCTTTCGCGACGTAGTCCAGCGGCCAGCGGAGGGCCTCCATCGACTCGGTGACGAAGAATCCGACGAACACCGCGCAGATCGCGAACACGATCACGCTCTTCAGCAGCACCCCGCGCAATTCATCGATGTGCTGCCAGAACCCCATCGGCTTTTCCCGCGGCGAGACCTGCACCTCGGCGGGAGTGTACGGATCGTCGGATTGGTTCTCGGTCGGGCTCACGTCGAAAAGGGCGCGCATCGTGGGGGCTTTTTTCCAAAACGGAAGCGTGATGTGCGGCGCGGGCCGGTTTGCCCGCGGATCAGGGAAACGGCGCGCCGCAGCCCGCCTGCATCGTTGACACTCACCCCGCCCGACCTATTGCCTCCCCATTTCCTGCGCAGACGCCGCCCACCTTTTTTCCAACCACATCCTCATCACCATGGCCGCTAAAAAACCCGCCAAGAAACCCGCCGCGAAGGCCAAGTCCTCCGCCGCCAAGTCCGCCTCCAAGGCGCCCAAGTACATCTACACCTGGGGCGCCGGCCGCGCCGACGGAGACGGCTCCATGAAGGCCCTGCTGGGCGGCAAGGGCGCCAACCTCGCCGAGATGACCCGCATCGGCCTCCCGGTGCCCCCGGGCTTCACGATCACCACCGAGGTCTGCACGTATTTCTACGCCAACCGGAAGTCCTACCCGAAGGAACTTCAGGCCCAGATGGAGGCCGGCGTCGCCAACATGGAGCGCATCATGGGCACCAAGTTCGGCGCCACCAACGGCATGCCGCTGCTCGTCGCCGTGCGCTCCGGCGCCCGCGACTCGATGCCGGGCATGATGGACACCATCCTGAACCTCGGCCTCAACGACGAGACCGTGCTCGCCCTGGTCCGCGCGACGCAGAACGAGCGCTTCGCCTGGGACTGCTACCGCCGCTTCATCCAGATGTACGGCGACGTCGTCCTCGGAGTGCAGAAGCGCGAGGGTGAGGATCACGAGCCGTTCGAGACCGTCATCCATTCCTACAAGCACGAGGTCTACCACTCCGACGTCGAGGACTCTAAGCTCACCGCCGCCGACCAGCAGGAGTTGGTGAAGCGTTTCAAGGCCCTGGTGAAGGAGCGGACGGGCAAGGTCTTCCCGGCCAGCCCCTGGGACCAGCTGCGAGGCGCCGCCGGCGCCGTCTTCGGCTCCTGGATGAACGACCGCGCCATCGTTTATCGCCGCAAGTACAACATCCCTTCCGAGTGGGGCACCGCGGTGAATGTGCAGGCGATGGTGTTTGGCAACACCGGTGACACCTCGGGTTCCGGCGTGGCCTTCACCCGCAACCCCGCCAACGGCGTCAACGAGTTCTACGGAGAATTCCTCATCAACGCCCAGGGCGAGGATGTCGTCGCCGGCGTGCGCACGCCCGAGCCGGTCCTCAAGCTCAAGGACCAGATGCCGAAGTCGTACGCGGAGCTCCTCAAGGTCCGTGCCACGCTGGAGAAGCACTTCAAGGACGTGCAGGACGTCGAGTTCACCATCCAGGAGGGCAAGCTGTTCATGCTGCAGACGCGCAACGGCAAGCGCACCGCCGCCGCCGCGCTCAAGTTCTCCATGGATATGGTGAAGGAGAAGCTCATCGACTGGAAGACGGCCGTCATGCGCAACCCGGCCGACCAGCTCGAGCAGCTGCTCGCGCCGATCTTCGATCTGGCCGAGGTGAAGAAGGCCAAGGTCATCGCCACCGGCCTCCCCGCCGGCCCCGGCGCGGCCACCGGCCGAGTCTACTTCAACGCCGACCGCGCCGTGCAGGCCGCGGAAAAGGGCGAGAAGGTGCTGCTGGTCCGCGTCGAGACCTCCCCCGAGGACCTGCGCGGCATGATCGCGGCCGAGGGCATCCTCACCGCCCGCGGCGGCGTCTCCTCGCACGCCGCGCTCGTCGCCCGCCAGATGGGCAAGGTTTGCGTGTGCGGCGCGTCCGCCGTCCACATCGACTACGAGCGCAAAACCGCGACTATCGCCGGCCAGACTTTCGGCGAGGGGGATTTCCTCTCGATCGACGGCACTTCCGGCACCGTCTACGCGGGCCAGATCAAGACCGCCCCTTCCGAGATCATCGCCGGACTCCTCAACAACGACGAGTCCGCGAAGAAGACGGAGAAGTTCCGCAGCTACGCCCAGCTGATGAAGTGGTGCTCCCAGGCCACCCGCCTGCAGGTGCGTACCAATGCCGACACCCCCGAGCAGACCCGCAACGCCATCGCGTTCGGCGCCGTCGGCATCGGCCTCACCCGCACCGAGCACATGTTCTTCGAGGGCGACCGCATCGACGCGATGCGCGAGATGATCCTCGCCGACACGCTCGAGGCGCGCCAGTCCGCTCTCACCAAGCTGCTGCCTTACCAGCGCGATGACTTCCTCGGGATCTTCAAGGCCCTGAAGGGATTCCCCGCCACCATCCGGTTCCTCGATCCGCCCCTGCACGAGTTCCTGCCCCACACCAAGGAGCAGCAGCTGGACCTCGCGCGGAAGATGGGAATCGACGTCCAGAAGATCATGAACCGCGTGCACGAGCTGCATGAATTCAACCCGATGCTCGGGTTCCGCGGCTGCCGTCTCGGCATCAAGTATCCCGAGATCACCGCCATGCAGGCCCGAGCCGTCTTCGAGGCCGCCGCCGAGGCCAACAAGGCCGGCTACAAGGCGAAACCTGAGATCATGATCCCGCTGGTCGGCTTCAAGAAGGAGCTGGATCTCCAAGTCACCCTCGTCCACGAGGTCGCCAAGGCCGTCATGGCCGAGCGCAAGACCAAGATCGCCTACCACGTGGGCACCATGATCGAGGTTCCGCGCGGCGCCCTCACCGCCGACGAGATCGCCTCCACGGCCGAGTTCTTCAGCTTCGGCACGAACGACCTCACGCAGACCTGCCTCGGCATGTCGCGCGACGACTCCGGCTCGTTCCTCCCGCCGTACGCCGAGGCCGAGATCGTGAAGAAGAACCCGTTCGCCTCGATCGACCAGACCGGCGTCGGCCAGCTCATGCAGATCGCGATCACCAAGGGCCGCCAGACCCGCCCCGACATCAAGCTGGGCATCTGCGGCGAGCACGGCGGTGACCCGGACTCGGTGAAGTTCTGCCATAAGATCGGCCTCAGCTACGTCAGCTGCTCGCCGTACCGCGTGCCGGTGGCCCGCCTCGCGGCGGCCCAGGCCGCGATCGCCGAGTCGCGCAAGTAAGCGAATCCGCTGCAGCTCATCTCCAAAGCCCCGCGCCCCACCAGGCGCGGGGCTTTTTGCTTTCGCTGCCCGGAGACAGAGACCGGGGAAAGTCGCGCCCACGACGTGGTCCGCGGCAGCAGCCGCGGCTACACCACTGCGGTGCATACCGCAGGGGCTTCGGTCGCGGCTAAGTGTGCCGGCGGAATCCGCGCTTAAACCGGTTTGTTTCAGCGCAGGTTTTCCCGCTGGTCGCCTACTCCCGCCACCGTCAATTCTCCTGCATGCCCCTTCGCACTTTGTATCTTATCCGGTGCATCGCCTTCGCGCTTGCCGCGGCCTCCGCCGCTCCGGCCGCGGCTCCCGCGCGGCCGAACATCCTGTTCGTTCTCTCCGACGACCACAGCTACCCGTTCCTGTCCTGCTACGGCGATGCGAACGTCCGCACGCCCAATATCGACCGCCTCGCCGCCGGCGGCATGCGCTTCCATCGGTTTTTCACGGTCGCCCCGCAATGCGTGCCCTCCCGCGCCGGCTATCTCACCGGCCGCTCCGCGGTCGCCGCGCGCATGACGCGCTTCTCCGCGGCGCTGCCGCGCGACGAGGTGACGTTCCTCGAACTGCTGCGCCAGAAGGGCGGCTACCAGACCGGCATCGCCGGGCGTTCGTTCCATCTCGACGGCTCCGCCCGGAGCGGCACCGCCCGGGGCGGACCCGAGATCAGCGGCATCATGGAACGTAACGGACTGCGGACGTTCGCCGACCGCGTCGATTACCTGCGCACCGGCTCCGACGAGCAGGCCGTCGAGCAGACCGAGGAATTCCTCAAGAGTGTTCCCGCCGGCAAGCCTTTCGCCCTCTGGCTCAATTTCAGCGATCCGCATCACGTGTGGAACGCGCCGGCCGAGTTCCGGCCGCCTCCCGCCTCGCTGAAGCTCCCCCCGCACTGGCCCGACCTGCCGGGCATGCGCGAGCAACTCGCTGATTACTGCGCCGAGGTGAACCGCGTCGACGCGGCGATGGGCCGCGTGCTCGCGATCCTGGAGCGCTTCGGCCGCGCCAATGACACCCTGGTGATCTTCGCCGGCGACAACGGCGCCGCGCTGCCCCACGGCAAAGGCTCGCTCTACGATCCCGGCTGCAACGTGCCGCTCGTCATCCGCTGGCCCGGTGTCATCGGGCCCGGGGGTGAATCCCGCGCGCTGCTTAGCGGCGAGGACATCGCGCCGACGCTCCTCGCCGCGGCCGGGCTCGCACCCGGACCGCGCATGAGCGGCGTCAGTTTCCTTCCGCTGCTCCACGGCGAGAACTTCACGCCGCGCCGGCATGTGTTCACCGAACGCGGCCCCCATGGCTCCGCGCCGGTGACCGTGAACATGCGCAACAGCGGCTACGACCTGTCCCGCGCCGTGCGCTCGGATCGCTACAAGTTCATCTACAATTGCACGCCCTGGATCCCCTACTCCCCGGTCGACTCCGCCGGCGGCGCCGCGTGGCGCGAAATCACCGCCGCACACGCCGCGGGCACGCTTTCCCCCGGCGTCGCCGCCACTTACTTCTCGCACCCACGTCCGGTCTACGAGTTGTACGACCTCGAGTCCGATCCCTCCGAGCTGAAGAACCTGAGCGGCAGTCCCGCGCTGCGGGAGGTCGAACAAGGTCTGCGCGTCGCCTTGGCGGAAAAAATGATTCTCGATTGGGATTACCTTCCCCTGCCCGACGTCGATTCCCTCGCCGCCGCCGGCTCCCCCTCCGCGAAGAAAACCAGGCAGAAACGATAACCCCATGCACCTCCCCCGCTTTTCTCTCCTTTGCCTGGCGCTCGCCGGCTCCGGCGTCGCGCACGCTGCCACCGCGGACCGGCCCAATTTCATCGTCATCAACATCGATGACCTCGGCTACCGCGAGCTCGGCTCCTGGGGTTCCACCAACCGCACGCCGCACCTCGATCGGATGGCGGCCGAGGGGCGTAAGCTCCTCAGCCACTACGCCGCGCCGGTCTGCTCGCCGTCGCGTGCGTCGCTCCTCACCGGCTCCTATCCAAAACGCGCCCTGCCGATCCCGCACGTGCTCTTCCCGGGGGCGGCCATCGGCCTTCACCCGGACGAGGTCACCATCGCGGACGTTCTGAAGGGCGCGGGCTACGCGACCGGTTGCATCGGCAAATGGCACCTCGGCGACCAGAAGCCTTTTCTCCCCCTGCAACAGGGCTTCGAGATGTACCACGGCATCCCGTACTCCAACGACATGGGCCCCGCCGCCGAGGGCGTGAAGAGCAACTTCGGCGCCCCGCTCCCGACCCCCAAGGCCCCCCCGAAGAAGGGCGCTCCCGCCTTTGAGGACGACGGCACCGGCCTCCGTGCCAGCCAGCCCCCGTTGCCGATCATGGAGGGGAATACCGTGGTCGGACGCGTCCGCGCCTCCGACCAGGCCGAGTACACCCGCGTCTACACCGAGCGCGCCGTCACGTTCATCCGCGACCGCCGCGACCGGCCGTTCCTCCTCTACCTCGCGCACAACGCCGTGCACTTCCCGCTGTACCCGCACGCCGAATTCCGCGGCAAGTCCCCCAACGGTCTCCTCGGTGACTGGATCGAGGAGGTCGACTGGAGCGTGGGACAAATCCTTGAATGCCTCCGGAGCCTTGGTCTCGACCGCCGCACCTTGGTGCTCTTCGTCTCTGACAACGGTGGACCGGTGAACCAGGGCGCCACCAACACCCCGCTCCGCGGCAGCAAGAGCTCCACCCTCGAGGGCGGCATCCGCGTGCCCGGAATCGCTTGGTGGCCCGGCACGATCCCCGCCGGCACGTCCACCCCGGCCATCACCGCCATGTGCGACATTCTACCCACCTTTGCCTCGCTCGCCGGCGCGCCGCTGCCCGCGGGCCGCCGTCTCGATGGCGTCGATCAATCCCCGATCCTGAAGGGCGACCCCAAGGCGCACCCGCGCGACACCTTCCTTTACCACCGCGGCTTCGTGCTCGAGGCGGTTCGCTCCGGAGCGTGGAAACTCCACCTGGCCAAAGGCGAACTGTACAACCTCGAGACCGACGTCGGCGAGGCGCGCAACGTCGCCGCTGATAATGCCGACATCGTCCACCGCCTCACTGCGATCGCCGCGGCCACGGACGGCGATCTCGGCCGCGAAGGTATCGGGCCCGGTTGCCGCCCGCTCGGGCGCGTCGCGAACGCCGCCCCGCTGATCGCCGCCGACGGCACCGTGCGCGCCGACGCCATCGGCCCCAAGCCGAAGTTCCCCTGAGCCCACCCAGCGCATCGCTCAGTGCCCACCGAGCTCGCGACGTATCGCGTCGCGAGCTCGGGCAGGTTCAGAGCGGGATGTAGGTGACGGAGTTGGTGAGGAGCATCGTGATGAAGACGAGGGCCATCACGAGGGGACCGAGGTAGATCCGGCCGGTCAGGCCGAAGAAGGCCCGGTGGAAGAAAGGCAGGAAGAACATCATCGGCACCACGCCGAAGAGCAGGTTCACGTAGAGCCAGCCGTCGGTCCAGAAGACGATGCCGGTGCGCGCGAACGTGGTGTATTGGATCACGATGATCAGCAGGAGACCGAGTGAGTTGGCGAGACCCGCCCATAACCGGCCGCGCCACTCGGGCTGGCCCGCGAAACGCAGGGCCGCGTTGGCGCGGAGCGAATTCGAGACGAAAAAGACCAGGAAGCACGGCAGGTACATGGCGAGCTGCGGGAAAACCACCGCTTCAAGCGGCCGCGCGCCGAGGAAGGTAAAGCGGTAGTCGACGTGCCACACCGCGTGGACGGCACCGAGCAGGCCGAAGAACCCGAGGTAGACCGCGAGCGCCAGCAGCGCGGTGCGGGCCAGGTCGCCGGCGCCGATAGCCGCGCCCCAATTCACTGGATCAGCGCCGCGCCGGCGCCCGAAGAAACGATACACGCCAAAGAAGAGCGCGAAACCGACCAGACCGTTGATGAACGCCCACATCATGACGGCGTTGTTCATGCGCTGCGGGAAAAACCACGTGGGTTCGCGGTTGGATGCCGCCTTGAACACCTGCTGCGAGAGCTCGCAGAGCGGGATGTAAGTCGCGCAGGCGATCGCCGCGCCGGTCACGAACACGCTCCAATGCACCCAGCGGCCCGCCCCAACCGGCGAGGGGGACGCGGACGGCACCGGCCGCGCGATCCGCGCGAACCACGGGATCTCCAGCAGCAACCGCGCGAACGGCACCAGCGCGAGCAACGCCGCGACCAACGCCACCAGCCCGCACAGGTCCTTCCAGAACCAGATCTGATCCGCCGGCGGCGGCACGTCTTTCAGACCGAAAACCCGAATGAAGAAATCAATCTGGTTCGCGGTCGATTCGCGGTCGTAGGGCTGCAGCGGATGGATGACGCGCTCGTTGAACACGACGCGGAGGTTCCGGGCGGCGACGTCACCGTAGAAAAGACCTGGCTCAATCTCGCCGAGCCGCGGCTCGTCCTTCGCGCGACCCGAGTTGACCAACCGCAGCGCCTCGGGCGCCCGCCGCATGTCCCCGTGGCCCAGCTCATTGCGGTAAGCGCCCTCGTCATACAGGGCATAGCTGATGCCGACGTTGGAGCGCACGTCGCGCAGGACGTTGTCCGTGAGGGTTAGTACGTAACCCGAGACGAACACCGAGTGCAGCACGCTGGGGCGACCACCCGCCTTCGCCTGCTTGCCGAAGAAACTCGCCCCGCGGATCGCGGCGTTGCCGCCCGCCGAATGGCCCGTCGCCGCGATGCGCGTCTTGTCGACGTAGTTCAGCGCCGGCGTTGACGCCGCGTACTCGACCATCGCGAACATCCCGTAGCCCTCGGTGGTCGCCGCCTGCGTGCTGAGGGACGCGCTCGACGAACCCTGCGCGTACGGATCAATGGCGATCGCCACCACGCCGCGGCGCGCCAGTTCAATGGCGATGTTGCCCAGCGTCTCCTTGGTCCGCTGGAAACCCGGCACCACGACGACGAGCGGGGCTGGGGCGTCCTTGGTGGCGCTCCGCGGACGATAGAGGTCGGCTGCCACCCACTGGCCATTCTGGGCCGGGAGCGTGAATCCCGTGACCTCGACACGCCCGCCGGAGGTCTGGACCAGCGATCCCGTCCAACTCGCGGCAAGGACGACCGTGATGAGAAGAGTCAGCCAGCGTCCCGCGCGGACGGCGGAACCCGCGGGTTTCAACCGGGGGGGTTCGGCGTTCAAGGAATGAGACCGATTCGCACGCACCGGCACTACATCCGGCAGATCAAGAGCTCGCGCTCGAAGAGCATCTCCTTCGGCAAACGGTCGCGCAGGTCGAGGAAGAGCTCCTCGTGGCCGATGACCTCGGTCCGCCAGAGAGCGCGGTCGAACTCTTGCAGGACCTCGAAGTTTTCGCGCGGATAATCCAGCCCGGTCCAGTCGAGATCATCGTACCGCGGCATCCAGCCGATCGGCGTCTCACGCCCGAGCGCCCGACCGCGGGCACGGTCGACGATCCACTTGAGCACGCGCATATTCTCGCCGAAGCCGGGCCAGAGGAAACGGCCGTCGGCGTCCTTGCGGAACCAATTCACATGGAAGATGCGCGGCGTCTCGCGGAGGCGCTTCTGCATCATGATCCAATGGCGGAAATAGTCGCCCATGTGGTAGCCGCAGAACGGCAGCATGGCCATCGGGTCGCGGCGCACCTTGCCGAGCGTGCCGGCGGCGGCCGCGGTCATTTCCGAACCCATCGTCGCGCCGAGGTAGACCCCCGAGCTCCAATTGAACGCTTGGTAAACCAACGGCATCGTGGTGGCGCGGCGGCCGCCGAAGATGATCGCGCTGATCGGCACGCCCTCCGGGTTCTCCCAGGCGGGATCGATGGTCGGGCACTGCGAGGCCGGCGCGGTGAAACGGGCGTTGGGATGGGCCGCCTTGGCGCCCGTCGCGCGGGCGATCTCGGGCGTCCATTCGTTGCCCTGCCAGTCGCTGAGCCGCGCCGGCGGCGTCTCAGTCATGCCCTCCCACCACACGCCCCCCTCGGGCGTCAGCGCCACGTTGGTAAAGATCGTGTTGCGCGCCAGGGCCGCCATGGCGTTCGGGTTGGTGCGCACCGACGTGCCCGGCGCCACCCCGAAGAAACCCGCCTCCGGATTGATGGCATGGAGGCGGCCGTCGGCGTCGGGTCGGATCCACGCGATGTCGTCGCCCACGGTCCAGACCTTCCAGCCACGCTCCTGGAACGAAGCCGGCGGGACCATCATCGCGAAGTTGGTCTTGCCGCACGCGCTGGGAAAGGCGGCCGCGACATAGGTCTTCTCGCCGCGCGGATCCTCGACGCCGAGGATCAGCATGTGCTCGGCCATCCAACCCTCGTCGCGCGCCATGTTCGAGGCGATGCGGAGCGCGAAGCACTTCTTGCCAAGCAGGGCGTTGCCGCCATAGCCCGAGCCGTAGCTCCAAATCTCGCGCGTCTCGGGGAAGTGGACGATGTACTTCTCGGGATTGCACGGCCACGCGACGTCCTTCTGACCCGGAGCGAGCGGCGCGCCGACGGAGTGCAGGCAAGGCACCACGCGTTTCTCGCCCTTGTCGATCTCACGGAACACCGGAAGACCGATGCGCGCCATGATGCGCATGTTCACCACCACGTAAGGGGAGTCGGTGAGTTCGACGCCGATCTGCGACATCGGGGAACCGACCGGCCCCATGCTGAACGGCAAGACGTACATCGTGCGCCCGCGCATGCAGCTGGAGAACAGCTCCCGGAGCTTACGCCGCATCTCGAAGGGGTTCTCCCAATTGTTGGTCGGCCCCGCCGCCTCCCGGGAATGGGAGCAGATGAACGTCCGGTCCTCGACGCGCGCCACGTCGCTGGCGTCGCTGCGCGCGTAGTAGCAGCCCGGCCAAAGCTTCTCGTTCAGCCGAGTCAGGGTGCCCGAGCCGACCATCTGCGCGCAGAGGGCGTCATACTCCGCCTGCGAGCCATCGACCCAATGGATCGCGTCGGGCGCACACAGCGCGGCCATCTTCTCCACCCAACGGAGAAGGTGCTGGTTGCTCGAGAGCGGCTGAGCGGTGCGGGTCGTCTTCACAGGCCGTAAAGGGGTCGACCAGGGATCAATCTTTCGCAACCGCCCGGAGCGGTCCGGCCTTGGACTCGTCGAGGGCTCCCTCCCACTTGGCGATAACGACCGTCGCGACGGCGTTGCCGATGAAATTGGTGACCGCGCGGGCCTCGGACATGAACCGGTCGACGCCGAGGATGAGGGCCATACCCGCGACCGGGATCTTGCCGGTCGCGGCGAGCGTCGCGGCGAGCGTGATGAAACCGCTGCCCGTGATGCCCGCGGCACCCTTGGAGGTGACGAGCAGGACCGCGAGCAGCCCGAGCTGTTCCCAGAGCGTCATCGGGGTGTCGGTCGCCTGCGCGACGAAGAGCGCGGCCATGGTCAGGTAGATGCAGGTGCCGTCCAGGTTGAACGAGTAACCGGAGGGCACGACGATGCCGACCACGGGTTTGGCGCAGCCGGCCCGTTCCATCTTTTCCATCAGCCCGGGCAGGGCGGACTCCGAGGAGGACGTGCCGATGACGAGCAGGAGCTCCTCGCGGATGTAGCGGATGATGCGAAGAATCCTGAACCCGAAGAGGCGCGCGACGGCGCCGAGGATGAGCAGGATGAAGACCGCGCAGGTGAGATAGACGCACGCCAGCAACGCGCCGAGGCGCGCGAGGGAGCCCACGCCGAACTGCCCGATGGTGTAGGCCATGGCGCCGGCGGCTGCGAGCGGCGCCAGCCGGGTGACGAGATTGACAATGCCGAAGAAGACGCGCGCGACCTCGTTGAGGAGATTCAGAATAGGCCGCCCGTGGTCCCCGATGCTGCCGAGCGCGAGGCCGAAGAGCACCGCGAGCAGCAGCACCTGGAGGATCTCCCCCTCCGCGAAGGCGCTGACGAACGTCTTCGGGATGATGTTCATCAGGAATTCCACCGTACCCATCTCCTTCGCCGCCCCGGTGTAGCGGGCGAGTCCCTTGGCATCGAGCGTGGAGGGATCAGCATGGAACCCGGCGCCGGGGGTGAAGACATTGGACACCACGAGGCCGATCACCAGCGCGAGCGTCGTGATGATCTCGAAGTAGAGAAGCGCCTTGGCGCCGACCCGACCGATCTTCTTGAGGTCCCCCATTCCCGCCAACCCCACCACGACGGTGGTGAAGATGATCGGGCCGATCAGCATCTTAACCAGATTCACGAAGGCGTCGCCGAATGGACGCATCGACACGCCCAATTTCGGCTGCAGGTAGCCCAGCAAGCCGCCGAGCACGATGCCGATCAGCACCTGGATGTAGAGGGAAACGCGCGGGGAGCGCGGCGCGGTTGGGGATTCGGACGGGGTCATGGGGAGGCTTAGCGCCGGCAGCGCCAGCAACGGCAACAGGAGTCCCGCCCGCCCCCGGGGGCGAGCCCTCAATCAGCGCGGCCCGCAGGAGTTAGGGCGCTTCTCGGAAGCCCAACCGCTGCTAATCTGATCGGAGGGGCGGCTTTTCCGAAAGGTCTAGTCGGGAGACACCGCCAGGACCGGACAGGCAGGCCGCCCGCGCGGCGGTTTGCCACGCCGGCTTCGGCCGCCCAGTTCGTTTTCCCACTCGACACTGCGCGCCGCGCCGCGCCCTTCTCGCGGCGTGTCCGCCGTGAATCTCGTCGACTTCCAGGACGTCGCCAAATCCTACGGCGACGGCCCGCCGGTGCTCACGGGCGTGAACCTCGCGGCCCGCCCCGGAGATCTCGTGGCCCTCATCGGTCCGAGCGGCTGCGGCAAGTCGACGCTGCTCCGCCTCGTGGCCGGCTTGAATCCGGTCACATCCGGCCGGCTGACGATCGACGGACGCAGCGCGGGCGAAGCGGTGGGCGAGCTGGCCTTCGTCTTCCAGGAGGCGACGCTGCTCCCCTGGCTCACAGTCGCGCAGAACGTCGAGGTTCCGCTGCGCCTGCGCGGCACGTCCGCGGGCGAACGGGAGGCGGCTCGGCAACGCGTGCTGGAACTGGTGCGCCTCGCCGACCGCGCCGACGCGTACCCCCGGCAGCTTTCGGGAGGCCAGAAGATGCGCGTCTCCCTCGCCCGCGCCCTCGTCGTCTCGCCGCGGATCCTGCTGCTCGACGAGCCCTTCGGGGCGCTCGACGAGATGACGCGCGAGCACCTCAACGAGGAGTTGCTGGGCATCCGCGAGGCGACCGGCTGGACCGCCTTCTTCGTGACGCATTCCGTGGCCGAGGCGGTGTTCCTCTCCAACCGCGTTGTCGTCATGGCGGCCAACCCGGGCCGCGTGCACGCGGAGATCAATATTCCGCTGGCCTACCCGCGCACCGCGGAAACCCGCGTGTCGCGGGAATACGTCGAACTCGTCACCCAAGTCTCGCGCGTGCTGCGCTCCGTGGAGGATGCGGCCGGCCCCTTCGCGCCATGAGAAAGCCGCTGACCAGCCTCCTGCCGCCCGCTGCGGCCGGCGCGGCGTTTCTCGCGGTCTGGCAGGGTGTGCACCAGTCCTTGTCGGAGGACACCCGCTTCCTCCTGCCCTCGCCGGGCGCCGTTGGGCAGGCGATGCTGGACCACCAGGCGACGCTGGTCCGGGCCACCCTCAACACGGCGGAAGGGGCCTTGGCCGGTTTCGGGCTGGCCGTGGTGGTGAGCACCGTGATCTCGGTCCTGCTGGCACTATCCCCTTGGGTGAGGCGCGCGTTCTACCCGTACCTCATGGCCCTGCAGATGACCCCGCTGCCCGTGCTGGCGCCGATCTGCGTGATCTGGGTGGGAGCAGGGCTGAAGAGCGTGGCGCTGCTGACGTTCGTGATCTCGTTCTTCCCGTTGGTGGTGAACACGACGCAGGGGCTGGTCTCGACCGACCGGAACCTGGTGGAACTGTTTCAATTGTACGGTGCGCGCCCGTGGCAAAAACTCCTTCTGCTGCGCGCACCGGCCGCTTTGCCCTATTTCTTCACCGGGCTGCGCATCGCGGCGACCATTGCGCCGATCGGCGCCGTGGTGGCCGACATGAACGCCGGCTCCTCGGCCGGCGACGGCGGTGGGCTCGGATTTCAGGCGGTGATCTTCGCCAGCCAGGCGCGCTACGCGGCCCTGTTCGCCACCGCCGCCACCACGTGCCTGCTCGGATTCGCGCTCAACGCTCTTGTACTCCTGGTCGCCTGGCTCTGCCTGCGCCATTGGCACGACTCCTACGAACGCTCCGACCGTTGACGCGGGGGTCGCGTTGCAAAGCGCGGCTTCCTGCGCTCCAGTCCCGGCCATGAAGACCGCCGCGCTCATCGCCGTCGCCCTCACCGCCTTGTCAACCGCCGCCGCGGCCGAAGCGGCGCGGAAACTGACGGTGCAGCTCGACTGGATGGCCGAGCCCGAGCACGGCGGCTTCTACCAGGCGCAGGCCCGCGGTTTTTTCCGCGAGGAGGGGCTGGACGTCACCCTGATCCCGGGCGGCCCGGGAGCCCACGTGATGCCGAGCGTCGCGACCGGGAAGGCCGACATCGGCCAGGCCGACGACGTCGGCACCTTGATGCAGCAGGCGGAAGGCATGCCGTTCGTGCAATTCGCGGCGGTCTTCCAGGACGATCCCGCAGGCATCCTTGTCCACGCCGAGAGCCCGGTGCGCACCTTCGAGGACCTGCAGGGCCGCACGATCGTCGCGCGTCCGAGCTGGCCGTTCCTGGAGTTTCTCAAACGCAAATACCGCCTGCAGGTGAACGTCGTGGCGCAGAACTTCTCGAGTGCCGCCTTCCTCGGCAACAAGGAGGCGCTCCAGCAGGGGTACTACATCGCCGAACCCTTCCACATCACGAAGGCGGGCGGAAAGATGCCGCGGTTCCTGGCCACCTGGGATGCCGGCTACCGCGGCTACGCCGTCCTCATCACCAGCCGGAAGTTCGCGCGGGAGAAACCGGAGGATCTCCGCGCCTTCACCCGCGCCTACCTGCGCGGCTGGCGGGACTACCTCGAGGGTGACCCGGCGCCCGCCCACGCGCTGATGAAGAGCGCCAATTCGTCCAACACCGACGAGTTCATGGAATTCTCCCGCCGGATGATCATCCAGGACCGCCTGGTCACGGGCCGTGACGCCGACGGCGGCCCGGACCGCATCGGACGCCTAGAGCCCGCGCGGTTCGCGCGCCAGATCGCGATGCTCGAGGAGCTCGGCCTTGTGGCGAAGGGCAAGCTGGCCGCCGACCGCGTGATGACGACCGAGTTTCTGCCCAAGTGAACGCGGCGGCACGCGGCCGCCTCGGAAAAGCCACTTGCCACTCCCGCCGGCCGCGCGAAATCATCCGCGCCCCATGATCATCCGACCGAAGGTCCGCGGCTTCGTCTGCGTGACCGCCCACCCCGAGGGCTGCGCCGCCCACGTTCAGGAATGGATCAATCACGTGCAGGGCCGCGGCCCGATCGCCGGCGGCCCGAAGCGCGTCCTCGTGATCGGCGCCTCGACCGGCTACGGCCTCGCCTCCCGCATCACCGCGGCCTTCGGCTGCGGCGCCTCCACGGTCGGCGTGTTTTTCGAGCGTCCGTCGGAGGAGGGTCGCCCCGCCACCCCGGGCTGGTACAACACCATCGCCATGACCCGCGCGGCCCGCGCCCGCGGACTCTTCGCCGGCAACATCAACGGCGACGCCTTCTCCGACGATATCAAGCGTCGCACGCTGGAGATGCTCCGAGCGGAGGTCGGTCCGGTCGACCTGGTCGTCTATTCCCTCGCCTCCCCGCGCCGCACGCACCCGCGCACGGGCGTGGCCCACCGCTCGGTCCTGAAGCCGGTCGGCAACTCGTACACCAACAAGACCGTCGACACCGACAAGGGCGTGGTCTCCACCGTGACGATCGATCCGGCCAACGAGGCCGAGATCGCCGACACCACGGCGGTGATGGGCGGCGAGGACTGGGAAATGTGGATGAACGCCCTCTCCGAGGCCGGCCTGCTCGCTCCCGGCGCGCAGTCGGTCGCGTACTCCTACATCGGGCCCGAGGTCACTTGGGCGATCTACAAGAACGGCACGATCGGCCTCGCGAAGAACGACCTCGAGCGCGCGGGCCGCAACATCGACTCCCTCCTGAAGCTCAACGGCGGCGGCCGCGCGTTCATCTCCGTGAACAAGGCGCTCGTCACGCAGGCCAGCTCCGCGATCCCCGTGGTGCCGCTCTACATCTCGATCCTCTACAAGATCATGAAGGCCGCCGGCACTCATGAGGGCTGCATCGAGCAGGTGCAACGGCTGTTCGCCACGCGCATGTACAACGGCAGCAAGCCGGGCTTCGACGAGGCCGGCCGCGTGCGCATCGACGACTGGGAGATGCGTCCCGAGATCCAGGCCGCGGTGCGTGAGGTCTGGCCGCGCGTCACCACGGAGAACCTCGCCGAGCTTACCGACATCGCCGGTTACCGCGCCGACTTCCTGAAGCTCTTCGGCTTCGGTCTGCCCGGGATCAACTACGACACCGAGACCGAGCCCCACGTGCCGATGCTCTGAGCGGCCCGGGCGCAAACCTCCCGCCCATGCGTGCGGTCGTGCAACGCGTCGCCTCCGCCCGTGTCACGGTGGAGGGCGCCGTCACCGGCGAGATCGGTCCCGGACTGCTGGTCCTGCTCGGCGTCGGACGCGAGGACACGTCCGAGGACGTGGCTTGGCTCGCCGCCAAAGTGGCGGCGCTGAGAATCTTCGAGGACAAAACCGGGCGCATGAACCGCGCCGTGACGGAAACCGGCGGCGGGATTCTGGTGGTCAGCCAGTTCACGCTGTTCGCCAGCACCCGCAAGGGCACGCGCCCGTCGTTCAACGACGCTGCCCCGCCCGACCATGCCATCCCGTTATACGAGGAGTTCAACCGGCTCGCCGCCGCCGCCCTCGGCCGCCCCGTGCAGACAGGGCGATTCGGCGCGCGCATGGACGTCGCGCTCGTCAACGACGGGCCGGTGACGATCCTGGTCGATTCAAAGGACCGCGAGTAAGACGGGCCGCGCGCTGGACTCGCGCCGATCGTGCCGTTTGCTCGCGGCATGCGTCGCTTCTCCCCGCACCTGCTGCTGCTGGCCGCCGCCCTACCCGCCCTCTTCGCCGCCGCCACCCCCGAGGAGGAGGCGCTCCGCCACTTCCGCGATCTCGCCGAGACGCGAAACTACACCCTCGGCCGGCCCGTGTCGCCGCAGGTCACACCCGACGGCAAGCACGTCGTCTTTCTTCGGTCGCTGCCGCGCGACCCGACGCTGCGCCTCTTCGAGTTCGATCTGGCTGCCAACCGGGAGCGTGAGCTGCTCACTCCCGCCCAGCTGCTCGGCGGCGCCGAGGAGAACCTCAGCGCGGAGGAAAAGGCCCGCCGCGAACGCCAGCGCCAGAGCCTGAAAGGTTTCACCGCCTACCAGATGTCGCGCGATGGCGCGCGGCTGCTCGTCACGCTCTCCGGGCGGCTCTATCTCGTGGAGCGCGCGACCCTCAAGGTCACCCAGCTGCCCGGCACCGGCTGGATCGACCCACGTTTTTCGCCCGACGGGCGCCTCGTGGCCGCCGCCGGCGCCGACCGCGAGCTGCACGTGATCGACGCCGCCGCCGGCACCATGCGCGCCGTGACGTCGGGCGCCAGTGCGACACTTTCCCACGGCACCGCCGAATTCGTCGCCCAGGAGGAGATGAGCCGGAGCCGCGGCTTCTGGTGGTCGCCCGATTCCGCCACGCTCCTCGTGCAGCAGACCGACGAGTCCGGCGTCGAGGTGCGCCACATCGCCGACCCGCTTCACCCCGAGACGCCACCCGCGAAGTACTTCTACCCGCGCACCGGCACCGCCAACGCGGTCGTGCGACTTTTCCTGGTTTCACGGGAGGGCGGCGCGCCCAAGCCGGTTTCCTGGGACGCCACCGCGTTCCCGTACCTCGCCCACGTCACTTGGTCACCGCGCGCGCCGCTCACGATCCTCGTGCAGAACCGCACGCAAACCGAGCAGCGCCTGCTCGCGGTGAACACCGCGACCGGCCGCACCCAGGAACTCCTCCGTGAAACCGACGCCGCGTGGCTGAATCTCGACGACAACGGATCCGGCTCCACCTCGGCGTTCCGGCCTCCGCTCTGGCTCACCGACGGCTCCCGTTTCCTTTGGACGACGGAGCGCAACGGCGCTTGGCAGGTCGAGCTGCGCGACGCCTCCGGCGCGCTCGTCCACGAGATCACTCCGGTGACGTTCGGCTACCGCCGCCTGCTGGGAGTCGACGAGGAGTCCGGCACCGTGTGGGTCGCCGGAGGCGAGGACGCGCGGGAAACGCACGTCTGGACGTTTCCACTCGGCGGCGGAGCGCGCGGGCGCGCGATCACCCGCGGCCGCGGGATGCACGGCGCGGCCTACGCGCACGAGGCCCGGCTGCTGCTGCGCACCACGGATCTTTTCGACGGCATGTGGCGGCTCGACGTGGTTTCGGCGGACGACGACCGCGTGGTCGCCACCCTGCCTTCGCTGGCCGAGCCTATTCCGCGCGCCCCCGGGACGGAATTGATGCGCACCGCGGGCGACCCCTCCTTCGACGCGGCCGTCACGCGGCCCCGGAGTTTCGACTCCACTGCCAAATACCCGGTGATCCACTGGGTGTACGCGGGCCCGACGAGCAAGACGGTGACCGCCAACCTGCGGGCTTATCTTCCCGACCAGTGGATGGCGGACCAGGGTTTCATCGTGGTTCGCTTCGACGGCCGCGGCACCCCGTGGCGGGGACGCGCCTGGGAACGTGCGGTGAAGGGCAACCTGATCGACATCGCCCTCGCCGACCAGATCTCCGCGCTGCAGGCCTTGGCCAAGCAGGTGCCGCAAATGGACCTCACCCGCGTGGGCGTGAGCGGCTGGTCGTTCGGCGGTTACTTTGCCGCGATGGCCGCCATCCGCCGGCCCGATGTCTTCCGCTGCGGCGTAGTCGGCGCGCCGGTGATCACCTGGGAAAACTACGACACCCATTACACCGAACGCTACCTCGGCCTGCCCGCGGAGGCGCCGGAGGCATACCGCGTGAGCAACGTCACCACCTACGCCGCCGAGGCTCGCCGCCCGTTGCTGCTCGTGCACGGGCTCACCGACGACAACGTGTATTTCCAACACACCCTGCAGCTCGCGGACGCGCTCTTCCGCGCCGGCAAAACCTACGAACTGCTTCCGATGCTCGGCACGCACATGGTGAGCGACCCGCTGATCCGCATGCGCCAGCAAACGCGCATCATGGACTTTCTGCAGCGCGAACTGCGGCGCTGAGTACGGGGTAGCGCAACCGCGAAGCGCCAGGATTCCCATCCGCCCGATTCACCAGACAGTGTCTGGTGAATCCGCACCCTTTCCGTTCAAAAATCCGAACGCGCTGCGCGAGTTGGTCCGTACAGCGACGGGACAGTTAAAGCGCGGAGGCGCTCGCCGCCCTCAAAATGCTTTCCAGCGGCTATAGAGCGCCGCAGAGACGGCCAAGCTGACAGCCGCGGCGGGTCATTCGTCCAAACCGCCGGCCTTCTCAGCCTTCCGCCACTTCGGGCGGGCGCCGGAGGCGGCCTGGGCGGCGCTGGCCTCGATGCGCGAGACGCGCTCGTGATCGCGTTCCTTGCCGACCAGATCGAAGTGGATCGGGCAGCCGTTGAGGCTGAATTCCTC
>CAIUOU010000070.1 GCA_903900845.1 uncultured Opitutia bacterium | reverse complement strand
GTTGCCGTCGTTTTACGGCGGCCGGCGCCTCGCGGCGGTTTACGAGGAGGCCAACGGCACCCCCGCGGGCGCCACGGCCCTCTCCGGCCACGTGCTCGCGTCGGTGAAGGGTCGCGGCGCCGGTTTCCGACTCGGGGCGAATCCCACCGCCTCGTCGTTTGACCTCGAGATGATCCGCTCCATCGCCGACACCGGTCGCATCGCGGGGATTTCTCACCGGCGGGCCAACGGGGTGGCAGCCCGGGAATTTGCCTACGGATATGAGCCCGCGCCCTCCGGGGCACCATCGTCGTTGGTCCGCACGGTCACGGCGGCGGGATCGGGTTGGAGCCTGACGCGCATGTTTGATCCGGTGCATGATGTGCCGACCGCGGTGGAGACGCGGTGGAACGGCGTGATCCAGTCGCGCCATGCCTACCAGTACAACGCGGTCGCGCTGCGGGACACGGCGGTGCAAACGGGAGAAGCGTTCGCCGATGTTGGCGCCACCTACCAGCGCCTCACCTACGGCTCGCGCGGCGAACTTCGCTCCGCTTACGGGTACGCGGGCTCGGACCCCGGGTCGACCGCCCGACCGCTCGCCAGCCGGCTTCACGACTACACCCACGATGCCGCGGGAAACCGTCTCACCGCGAATCCGAGCGGGGATCCCGCGTTGCGCGACGACTTCACCGCCGACGCGCTTAACCGCCTCCGGCAGCGTGAGAACAACGCGTTGTTCGTGGCCGGAACGGTCTCGGCATCGCCCGGCGTGCGCGTCGCGGTGTCCGGCTCCGCGCCGGCCGGCCCAGGCAGCGAGGTCGAGGCGGGGCGAGCGGGCGGCCACTGGGGAACGGGCATCGTGGTGAACAACCTCACGGCGCCGTTCCTAGGGACAGTCACCGCGTTCGCGGTCCTGCCGGGAGGTGGACTGGGCGGAGCCGACCTGGTGCGGCGCGAGTCACGAGACTTTTTCCTGCCTCCGGCCGTGCAGTCGTTCGCCTACGATGAGGACGGCAACCTCACGTCGGACGGTATCTGGGATTACGCGTGGGACGCGGAGAACCGTCTGGTGCGGATGTCGGCCACCGCGGTCTCCGTCGCGGCCGGCCGGCCGGCACTCACGCTGTCGTTTCAATACGACCATCTCGGCCGCCGCGTGCGAAAGGAAGTGCGCTCCGGCGCGGGCCTCACGCCGGTAAGCGAACGCCGCTACGTTTACGATGGATGGAACGTCGTCGCGGAGCTGGACGGCACGGCGGCGATCCGGCGCACGTTCGCCTGGGGCCTTGATCTGAACGGAGGCGTCGGCACCGCGGGCGGCGTCGGCGGCTTGCTGCAGATTCAAGATGCCGCCGCCGGCAAAACCCTCCTGCCCGCGTTCGACGGCAACGGGAACGTGACGGTGCTGCTGAACGCCGACACCGGCGCGATCGAGGCTTCCTACGAATATTCGCCTTTCGGCGAAGTACTCCGCGCGAACGGGCCCTACGCGGCGGCTAATCCCCTGCGGTTCTCGACCAAGTGGCAGGACGAGGAGACCGCCCTGCTCTACTACGGCTACCGTTACTACGCGCCTCGCGAGGGTCGGTTCATCAGTCGCGACCCGATCGAGGAACAGGGTGGACTCAACCTCTACGGGTTCTGCGGCAACGACGGCATCAACCGCTGGGACTACCTCGGACAACTGTCCCTGAAGGGATTCCTCAAGAAGGCCTGGAAGCCGCTCGTCGCCATCGGAGCGGGCGTGCTGACTGCAGGTACCGCGATGTATGCGTACGCCCTTGCGACCGGCGGGGCCAGCGCGGCGACCTTCGGCGGCATGCTCGGCTCCGTTGGCCTAGCCAGCGGTTGGGGCCCAGCTTGGGCCAGCGTCGCGGGCGGCGGCTTCGGGTTCGGATCCGCCTTTGCCGGCGCCCGACTTAGCGGCGCAGGAACCTCCGACGCCCTGAGGGCCGGACTTCGCGGAGCGGTCACCGGCGCCGCCGTCGCCTACACCGTTTCCCAAGTCGTCGCTGGCGTCGACGCGTGGCGGCATGACACCCATCAGTTTTACCGGGTGGGGGCGCCGAC
>CAIUOU010000069.1 GCA_903900845.1 uncultured Opitutia bacterium | reverse complement strand
GACGGCAACCTGGCGACCACGCGGCTGACGGTGGGGAACGGCACCTTGGCGGTGACCCTCGGTACAACCGACGCGACGATCAGCGCGGGGGCGAACAACAGCGCGACGCTTACGCTCGCTGGCACGCAGACGCAGATCAACGCGGCTCTCGCGACTTTGACCTACCAAGGGGTGCTTAACTTCAACGGTTCGGACACACTGACGGTGGTGTCCACGGACTCCCTGGGCGCGACGGACACGGACACGGTGGCGATCACGGTGACGGTGGTCAGTGATCCCCCGGTTTTCTCCTCCCAATATGTGTCGGGCAATCTGGTGTCTCTGAGGGGCACGGCCGAACCGCTGGCCCTGATCAAGGTTTTCGCCGACTCGACGTCCGTCGCTTCTGCGCAAGCCTCCGCCGTGGGTGCATGGGAAGTCACTTTCTTCCGGGAAGTCGGAACTTATCCGATTCAGGCCACCGCGACGGACGCCCTGGGCAACGTGAGTGTGCTGTCCGCGGTCGTGAGGGTCACGGTTTCTGAAAACTCCCGTACCCCGGCGAGCGTGACGCTTTCGTCCTTGGATCAGGAGTACGACGGGCAGCCGAAACCGGTTCTAGTCTCGGTTTCTCCGGGCAACCTTAAAGTCGTCGTCTACTACGGCTCCACGACGGTCGTTCCCACGGCGGTGGGCTCCTACTCGGTTTTCGCCATCGTCGAGTCCTCTGCCTTCCAAGGTTCCACCTCTGGAACCCTCGTGATCAAACCGGGCAGACAGACGATCACCTTCCCGGAGCCCTCGGGCGTTCCGGCTTCCGGGCGCATCCCGCTGATAGCGACGGCGTCGTCCGGCCAGCCGGTTGCGTTCTCTGTGGTAAGCGGTCCAGGCAAGATCGAGAGCGGAGAACTCGTGGCTCTGGGACGCGGCACGGTGGTGGTTCGCGCCTCGCAACCTGGAAACGGGTCCTATGCGGCCGCAACGGCAGTTGAGAAGTCATTCACCGTGGGAGGCGCCCCGCAGACCATTTCCTTCGAGCTTCCGGCGTCCGGCGTCCGCGGGGGTACCTTGCCCCTCAAAGCCACCGCGACCAGCGGTCTGCCGGTCGCGTTCCAGATCATCAGCGGATCTGCCCGCATCGATTCCGGCTCGCTGGTTCTTCCAGACGCCGGCGAAGTGGTCGTCCGCGCATCCCAGCCCGGCGATTCCAACTACGCCCCCGCCTCCCCGGTGGACCGACGGGTGCAGGTTGCGGCCGGAACGCCCCAGACCTTTCTCGCGGATGTCGTCGACGTGAATCAGGCCGCGCGGCGTGGTCGGGTGGCCGCCTTCCTGCCAGCCGACGGCCGCTCGGTGACGGTATTGCTCTTGGCTGCCGAGGTTGGCTTGCAAGGGGCTTTCAATGTCCAGCTCGCCGCGGACGGGACCTTTACCTTGCAGGTCACAGTGGCGGCTCCCTTGGGAGCGCGGGATAGCGGACCTGCGCGTGCGGCTTCGAACCCCAGCCAGGTCACCGTCAGGGGCTCGGTACGCGACGGGCAACTCACCCTCGACTTTTCCGAGCTTGGCCTGAGGGCCTCGGCCCGCGCCTTGCCCACGTCCGGCCCGGGTGCGTCGGTGACCGGCGCCTACCGGGCTGATTTCCTTGGGACGCTACAGGGCACCGTCCAGGCGATCGCATTGCCTTCCGGACAAACCGCGGTGCTGCTGCAATCGCCCGAAGGTATTTTTGGCGGGGTCCTCGACCTCGGCGCCGACTTCTCCTTCTCCGGGGCGATTTCCGGCGGCACCGGGACCACGGAGGTCAGGGGCTCGCTGACGGCGGACGGCGGCGCCCTGAAGGGTAGTTTCAAGCTTCCGAACGAGGCGCAGGCCGATTTCTCCGGCGTGTCCACCGTGCTTCCGGCCACCGGTCGTCTCATCAACTTGTCTTCGCTGGCGCGTTCCGGAACCGGTGATGGCACGCTGATCGCCGGATTCACGGTCGAAGGCGCCGCCCAGCGAAATTTCCTCATACGCGGTGTGGGTCCCTCGCTCGCCGGCTTCGGTGTTTCCGGATACGCCTTGAATCCTCGTCTCCGGCTTTATCAGGGGGCCTCCTTGCTGGCGGAAAACGAGGACTGGCACTCCGGGCCCGCCGGAGTCGGCGGCGTCACATCGGTTTCCGCGCGGGTCGGGGCCTTTCCGCTGGCGGAGGGCTCCGCCGACGCGGCGCTACTTTCAGCGGTGGGCCCCGGTTCCTACACCGTGCACGTCGAAGCCGGCGGTGCAGACGGCGTGGCTTTGGCGGAGATTTACGACGCGGGAGCCGCGGCCGTTTCGTCGCTCAGCAACCTGGCTGTCCGCTCGACGCTCGACGCGGCGGGCGGGACGCTGACGGTCGGCTTTGTGATCGATGGCAACGCTCCGCGGCGTCTGCTGGTGCGTGCAATCGGTCCCGGCTTGGCGCAATTCGGTGTCGGCGGCGTGGTGCAGGACCCCCGGCTCGTCGTCCGGCGCGAGGCGACGGTCGTGGCCGAGAACGATAATTGGAATGGAGATGAGGCTTCGGGAATCGCGGCTGCCGCGCGTTCCGTCGGCGCCTTCAGTCTTCCCGCGGGCAGCAAGGATGCGGTTCTGCTGCTCACGCTGCCGCCCGGGGCCTACACCGCGCAAATGTCGGCCGTCTCCGGCGGAGGAGTGGGACTGGTGGAGGTATACCAGCTACCGTGAGAAACATGCCATGACTTCCTCCTGCCGGATACTGCTCTTCGTCCTCCTTTGCCCGCTCTTTCTGAGAGCGCAGACGGTGAGCGTCTCCCCCGTGGCCTCGACGATCGGGACCGCGGCGGGAACGGTAACGCTGAGCGTTACCCTGACCTACAGCGGTTCGATGGGCTCCATCGGATTCCAGATCGGCTCGGTGCCCTCGAACTGGACCTTCGTGTCGAAGGGCGGTGCGAATCCGCCGGAAGTCGCGCCTTTCTCCGGCGAAATGGGCTCCTTTGGGTTCGCCTACACCTCCATCCCGGCCAGCCCGGCGCGCTTTGAATTCACGATCGCCCATCCCGCAGGCCTCTCGGGCTCGCAGGTTTTCTCCGCCGTGTCCGCCATCTTCCGTTTCTCGGAAAATGGAGTTTCGAAACAGCAGATTGTTTCCTCCCCGAATCTGGTGTTCTCCCCAGCCGCCTCGGGAGCCTCGGCTCCCGCCATCTCCGTCCAACCTTCCGGGGCTTCGCTTTCGGTGGGCGGCGCCCACACGCTTTCAGTCAGCGCGACCGGATCAACCCCGCTGGCCTATCAGTGGCGGCGGAATGGCGTGGCCATCACCGGAGCCACAGGTTCCCAGTACGCCCTCACCGGCGTCACCACCGCCTCCGCCGGTGCCTATACCGTGATTGTTTCCAACGCCGCCGGCTCGGTGCTGTCGGCGGCGGCGACGATCGCCGTCTCGGAGTCCGCTGCGCGTTTCCCTTACGCAGGCGTTTATATCGGGACACTCAGCGGCGGCGGTTCCTTCGCGCTGCTCGTCCGTGAGGACCGTACCGGTGCGTTCGTGGGCTTTTCCGTCGCGGCGAAAAAAGCCGTGGTCGCCTCGGCCGTAAGCGTGGATTCCGCCGGCCGCCTCTCGGGATCGACCGAACCCGGACCTGCCGTCGCTTCGGCGGCCATCGGGGCGATGCCTTCGCGCGCGGCGCTTGAAGGCGAGTTCGCCATCGCGGGGACCTTTGCCGCGGACGGCTCGCTCGCCGGCTCCGTCGATCGCCTGGGATTGTCGTTTTCCGCCACCGGTCCGGCTCGCTCCGTCGGTCTGGAGCGTTTCGCGGGCTACTACCCGGCAGGCTCCTCCGGCGGGTCCGCGCGGGCCTACCTGATTGTCGCTCCCTCCGGCGAGGGCTTCGCCGCGGTTCTCACGGGCTCGGTTGAAGACGGATCAAGGATCACGGCGGATTCCGCCGGCCGACTCTCCGGGGGAGGTGGATTCACCGGAGAGATCCGCGCGGGCAGCGTTGTGGCGTTGGACTACACGCCTGCTTCCGGCGGCGCGACTTCGTTCCTGGGCGCCGAGACGTCTGTTGCACGCCAGACCGAACGGCTCCTGAACATTTCCAGTCGCAGCCTGACGGGAGGAAACGGCGACTCGCTGATCGCGGGCTTTGTGGTCGGCGGCAACGCCTCGCGCCGGCTGCTGCTGCGTGTCGTCGGCCCCGGTTTATCCGCTTTCGGAGTGGGCGGGGTCCTCCCCGCGGCCCGCCTGGAGCTTTACCGGGCGGGTCAGCTCGTGGCGTCCGCAAACGATTGGGATGAAGTGCCGACCAAGGCGGCCGAAACCAGCGCCATCGCCGCCCAGGTCGGGGCTTTCGCGCTGAAGCCGGGCAGCCGCGACGCCGCCCTCTTTACGGAATTGCTGCCGGGCGCCTACACCCTTGTCGCCGCCTCCCAAACCGGCGCCAGGGGGGTCGCGCTCGTCGAGGTCTACGACGCCGACTCCGGCCGGGGCGGCGGATCCGAGAAACTGGTCAATATCGCCACCCGGGCGCGCGCGGGTGGCGGGGACGACGCTCTGATCGCAGGCTTTGTGGTTTCGGGGTCGGTACCGAAACGGCTGCTGGTGCGCGGGGTGGGGCCTGGTTTGGCGCAGTTTGGCGTGGAGGACGTTTTGGCGCGCACCGAAATCGCCGTTTTTTCGGGTGATCGCGTGGTGACGCGAAACTCGGGCTGGACGGTTGGGCCCGAGCCGGGGGCGATCGCCGCGGCCGCTTCCAAGGTCGGGGCCTTTGCGCTGCCGGCAGGCAGCGCCGACTCGGCGCTGCTGGCCTACTTTACCCCCGGCGCCTACACGGCGCAGCTCACCGGCCCCGGCGGTGCCTCGGGCAATGCCTTGATCGAGGTCTACGAGGTGCCATGAACGCAGACCTTTATCATCCATGGCGAAGCGGAGGGACTCGACGGCCAAAACCGCCCAGGGACGGACTTGGCCGCGATGCGAGACTCACCCCACTGATTTCTTATGGAAATAGGGTTGAGGTACCACTGGCGCGCGGCTTTGCTCACTCGAGCTTACCCATGACATTTTATCGCTGGTTGCGCTGGGGGCTGGCTTTCGCCTTCGCCAGTGCGCTTCTTCAGGCTTTCCCCCCTGCGCCGCACTATACCCTCTTCGGCATCGTGCGCGATCAGGTGGGCGCGACCCTGAAGGTCGATGGCGCGGAGCTGATCCTTCTCAGGGACGGCAAGGAAATCGGCCGCGCTCCGGTATCCAAGGAGCTTCGGGGAGGTTTCAACTACGAGCTCAAGGTCAGTGTTGACCTCAATCTCCCCTCCACACGCGCCTACAGCGAAACCGCGGTGGCCGCGGGCGGCCTCATTTCCGTCGTCGTGACGATGAACGGACAACAGTTCTACCCGATCGGGGTTTCCGGCTCCCTGCGCGCCACGGCGGGCGGTGAGCGGGTACGGCTCGATCTTAATCTCGGGGATGATACCGATCGCGACGGGCTCCCCGACGCTTGGGAAGAATGGCAGCTCTACATTGCGGGCCGGCGCCCCGGTGCCAACGGCTGGGAGTTGGCGCTCATCTCCCGGGACGGGGATTTCGACGGGGACGGCATCTCCAACTTCCACGAGTACATTGCCGGCACTTTCGCCGCCGATCCGTCCGATCGCTTCGAACTCCGGTTGCTGGGCAAGACCGCCTCCGCGGTGCAACTCGAGTTCTTCGGCATCACCGGCAAGTCCTACACGGTCGAGGAAAGCGCCGATCTCAAGACTTGGACCACGGTATCGTTCGCGCTGTCCGCCCAAGGAGCGGAGCAGGCGCGTTACCAGGCGCCGGAGGTCGGCATCCGGTCGATTTTTGTGAAAGCCCCCTCAACCACCTCCCGGTTCTACCGACTGAGCGTGCGATGAAGAAATTTCTCCCGGCATTCCTCTTGTTCCTCGCCCTCGCCTCAAGCGCCAGGGCTCAGTGGCAGAACGTCACCTACTCCCTGAAGGCGGGCTGGAACTCGATCTACCTCCACGGCGACGCCAACCACGACACGATCGAAAACCTCCTCGTGGGCGCCCCGGCAGTGCAGGAGATCTGGCGCTGGAACCCGAACCCCAACCCCGCCCAATTCCGCACGTCCTCGGTGCTGCCGACGGCCAGCACCCCCGAGTGGAGCGTATGGATCCGCGGCAACGCGACCCAGACCACGCTGGGCTCGCTCACCGGCCAGATGGCCTACCTCGTCAAGTGCTCCGCTCCGGCCACGTTCTCCGGCACGCTTCCGGCCGGGACGGCCAACGGCACCTACACGCTCCGTGCCGCCTTCGGCAGCGTGGTCCTCAATTGGGCCAACGTTAAGGTCGATGCCAACGCCACCACGACAACACCGCGTATCTCATCGGTCACGCCCAGCGCCGTCGCCGGCGGGGGCGATCTCACCATTACCGGCACCAACTTCCCGACCAGTGTCGCTCCGGTCATCACCCTGCTCAACGGCACGACCACCGTCGCCACACTGCTGCCCGGCCTTTCGCAATCCGCGACGCGCGTTACCGCCGTGGTCCCAACCGGCACTGCGCAAGGCACGTACGCGCTGCGGGTTTCCTTCGGCTCCGATCCCGTCACTGCGACCGTCCTCTTGTGGAATAACATCACGGTCGGCACCCAGTCGACCACCACGCCGCTCCTCACTTCCGTCACGCCCAATCCCCTGCTTTCCGGCGAGACCATCACCTTCAGCGGGATCAACCTTCCCGCCGGCGTCACGCCGGTGGTCACGCTTTTGAATGGAACGACCACCGTCGCGACGCTTACGGGGGTCACGACCGCGGAGGCCTACCAGCTGACGATTCCCCAGCGCATCATGCTGCCGCGCTCCGTGTGGATGCGTGGTGGCGCGAATTTCCTGGGTATGCCGGCGCTCGGCGGCACGGACGCGCCGACGCTCTCCACATACTTTGCCACCTTCCCCGCCGCGATCGCCTCCAACGCGCGCGTCTACAAGTACGTGGGAGGGGACATCGGCGCGGGCAATCCGCTGCCGATCTACTCGCCGTCCACGGAAAAGCTCGATCGCAACCAGGCCTATTGGTTCGAGGCCGCGGTCACGGGCGATTTCGCGGGCCCCCTCGAGGTCATTACCTCTGATTCCGACGGCCTCGTATTCGGCCGAACCTCCTCCTTCGCGAATGTCCGCCTGCGTAATCGCACTTCTACCGCGATGACCGTGACGCTCACCCCGGAGGATTCAGCATCCGTCCCAGCGGCTTACACTTCACCGCAAATCACGGTACCGACCGGAGGCTCCACCGTCGCATTGGCGCGGGTGCCGCTGCTGCGGCGCACCTATTCGCAGCAGAACTCCCCTGTCTCGGGTCAGCTTGAGACGGTTTCCACCGACACCTTTGTGTCGGGAGCCTTCACCGAGACGATTCCTCCGCTTTCGGAGATCAAGATCACGCTCGGACCCGATCGCTCGAGGATGACCGCGGCCGCCGGCACCCTCTACGCCTCTTTTCTTCGCGTGCGCGATGCCGGAAAGCTTGTCGATGTACCGCTGCCAATCTCGGCGCGCGCATCCTCGCTGCAGGGACTTTGGGTGGGCGACGCTCAGGTTTCCCGCGTCGATCCCGTGCTCCGCGGCTCCTCGGGTTCCAGCACCGCCCGCTCGTTCCCGCTTCGTTTGATCATCCACGTCAATGCCGCCGGGGTCGTGCGGCTCCTTTCCCAGGTTTGCATCGGGAAGTTGTCCGGATCCGCTCAGGAAGTGGGCCTCTCCACGAGTGAGTCGGCGCTGCAGACGGACAGAAAATCCTCGGCGGTGAGGATCAGCGCCGGGCACCTGCCTTTGGACCTCATTCTTTCCGCCTCCGGCGGGGCGTTCGCGCTGGGGAACTTTGTGGACTTCGGGCCGATCGGCTTGGCGCACAACGACCCCACGAATCCCTTCGTTCATACCTATCACCCCGACCACGACAACCGCGATGCCCGTTTCCAGCCGCTGCCCACCGGCGTCGAGAGCTACACGGTCTCACGGAGCGTGCGGCTGAATTTCTCCTCCACGGAGGGACTCATCACACCCGATCCGGACAGTGCCTCTTGGGGCGCCTCCAAGATGGTGGGTACCTACGTCGAGACCGTCACCGGTCTGCGCAAGGAGCCGATCGTCGCCGCCGGAACTTTCGAACTTCGCCGCATCAGTGAAATCGCTGATTTGAGCCTCTGATCCCCCAATCCCTCCACTTTTAGAACCTCCTTGTTTTCCAACATGAAAATCCAGGCCCTAATCCTGAGTCTGCTGGCCCTGACCTCGGCGGCGATGGCCCAGTCGAGCAACGTTCCCGCCCTCATCAGCTACAGCGGAAAGGTGGTCGACGCCTCCGGCAATGCGATCACCGGCCAGCGCCTGATGACCTTTCGCGTCTGGAACCATCCCACCGATGCCGCCGCCTCGAACCGGCTCTGGTCGGAGCAGCAGACCGTCGTGTTGAGCGCCGGTGAATTCAGCGTCTTGATCGGCGCTGGCTCCGCGGTGGCCGGGGAAACCAACACCGGGGTGTTCGCGGATGCATTTAACGGCAGCACCCGCTACCTTGGCGTGACCGTCGATGACGGAACCGCCGCCGTTGACCCGGAAATCTCCCCGCGTCAGCAGGTGGTCACCACCGCCTTCGCCTTCCGTTCCCGAGTGGCGGAAACCGTCGCTTCGGGCGGCGTCACCTCCTCCATGCTGTCCTCCGCCGCGGTCAACGAGGCCGCGCTGGCCACCGCGGCGGTTTCGGCCGCCAAGCTGGCCGACGCCTCCGTCCAGACCGCCAAGATAGCGGATGGATCGGTTACCACGGCGAAGCTGGCCGACGGCTCAGTCACCTCGGCCAAGATGGCCGGCGGCCAGATCAGCGCCGGCGTACTCACCGATGGTTCCCTCGGCACCGCGAAGCTGGCCGATGGTTCCGTCAACTCCGCCAAAATCGCCGATGGATCCGTGGCTTTGGTGGACCTGGCGGCCAATTCCGTCGACGCGACCAAGCTCACGGACGGTTCGGTTACTCTCACCAAGCACGCGGATAATTCGGTCAACTCGGCGAAGATAGTCGACGGCTCGGTGAGTGCGGTTGATCTGGCGGCCAGCTCGGTCGATTCGGGCAAGCTGACGGATGGCGCCGTGACGACGGCGAAACTCGGGGCCAATTCGGTCACGATTCAGAAGATGGCCAACGACGCGGTGGACCGCTCCAAGCTTCATCCGACGGTTCGCGCGGCTATCGGACGTGCCCCGGAGGTTTACAACCAAGCGGTTAGACCCGATTATGAAACTAACACCAACGGAATTTATAACCAGCTTGTTCCAATCGACATTGAGAATCTGGGAAATGACGCAGATGGGTGTAGGATCCTGATCATCGGGAAACACCGTAAGGAAAATAATAATCTTTGGGAGTGGAGCGACGAGTGGGAGATTACTGAGGTCCGCATCCACCTAACCCAGCGTGGAATGCTCAGCAACGGGGACTTTACATCTGGCCAGTATATTCCTGGTAACTCGGTATGGTATCAGCAAAACGGGACGCGTGATGATTATTTCTGGCTTGGGATTACCGACCTTTCCACGCATTGGAGCTGGGCTCATACTATGGGAAGCAGCTATCGTGACTGGTATTATTTATATACCTTCTACCCCGGCTCTCAGTCGCCGGGGCTGGCCTCACCTTGGAATGTTAATCAGGCCAATAACGCTAGTAATGTGAATAACGGCGGCCCGCCGGTTGATATGAATATCAACTCAATTACGGCTGAAAATGGGGTGGTAACTGTTGTCACGCGTACTGGGCATGCCATCCAAACCGGAAATACCGTAACCATTTCTGGAGTCACCGGGGCGGGCTCCGCGTCTTTGCCCGACCCCAACGGCGGGCGTGTGGTTACAGCGGTGCCATCTAGGAACAGTTTTCAGTTTAATCTCTCAAACGCAAATGGCACGTATTCGGGAGGCTGGACCCCAGAATTGGACAGTGCGGGACACGAGCGGCTTCCGCTGGCTGGGTACAAGTTGGAGCCCGGAGCCGCTGTGCGCTACCAGCCGACCTACAGCAAGTTCCGGCTCTGGCTCGCGGTTCACCGTAATACTTCTGCTCGGGTTATTGTTTACGACAATTGAAAGCCCGTACTCAAGAATTGGAGAAGCCCTAAGCCAATACGATGTGCCGGAAACCAACGCCTCTTAGGAGCCTGATGGCTCTGTTAGTTGTTCTCGCGGGCCTCGATTGCCGGGCGCAGTTCGAACTCAAGCGCGGTTCCCTCAACCAACTCTACGTTGCGGCCGCGTCGGTGCCAGGGGTGGGATCACCGTCCATCACGACGCCCCAATTCAAGGCGGTGCAGGCGACCTCGGCGGCTTCCTCCGCG
>CAIUOU010000068.1 GCA_903900845.1 uncultured Opitutia bacterium | reverse complement strand
CCTCTCCCCTCACCCCGGCCACAGGCGTAAACACCGCGCTAAACTCCCGCCCACTCCCACTAAATCCACTCAACACCCCGTTCTCCACCCCCACATCCTCCACCACGAATCCCTCGGCCTCCTCACTCATGGAAAAGCGCAGCACCACGGTGCCGCCCGAACTCACCAGCAGGCGATCCGCGGTGATATCCACCGACGGCCCCGGGTTCCCGACGCTGATGCTCCTCGAGCCCGCGAGGTTGGCCGCACCCAAAGGAACTCCGGCGAGGACCAGGGCATTTCCAGCCGGATCCCTCGGGGGTTGACCGCCGGCAAAGCTGACTCCGGTCGCGTTCAGCAGCCGCGTGTTCTCCCCCGGACCGATCAGGTATGATCCCCGGAGCTGCGATTCACCCGAGGCCGGCGACAACGTGACACGCGCTCCGGTGGAAAGCGCCAGCTCCAACCCTCCACCGGCCTGGAGCGGCTCCGACACCGTCGCGCGCAACTCGATCCGCTGGCCCTGAACATAATTGCCGGAGGCGGTTATCGCCTCCAGCCGCAGGAGCGTGGGAGCCACGGTATCGATACGCAGCAAACGAGCCGCCGAAAGAGAGCCGCCTCCTCCGGGAGCGGGCAGCGTGGAAACCACGGCCGCGCCGGCCGCGCCCCGCAGTTCACCGCCCGTCAGCGAGCCGGTCGTGGAATAATCCAGGGTTTCGGCGGAATCACCCACCGCCACCGTGTAGTTGAACGTGAGCACCTTCGTGCCGGAACCGGCGGCGTAGGATGCGCGCGTCAAAGCGCCGGCGTTCAGGGCGAGGACCGGGGAGCCCGTGACAACCACCGGGGCGGAGAAGACCACCTGCACCGGGATCACCGCTCCGATGGTATAGGCTCCGTTGGGCTGCGATGATGTCAGGCCGACGACCACCACTTCGTTGAAGATGGAGAACGCGCGCTCCACCTCGGGCGCCGCCTCGTAGTTGGCGTTGCCCGGCAGCGACGCACGCACCACCACGCGGCCCGTGCCCGTCAGTGTCAGGGAGGTGCCGGACAACGTTGCCGGTCCGCTCACCACGACCAGATCGGGAATACGTGCTGAGTCGGCGGATACCGCGAGCTGCAACGGCAGATTGCCCAGCGTCTGGTCGGATATCGCCGGGAAGGAAATGGTCTGCGGCGCCTTCAGCACGGTGAGTTTTCCGCTCGCCCGCGTGAGGGCGTAGTTCGCCGCGCTTCCACCGACGACGACGATCGCGTACTCGCCGGGCGCGCTGGAGGCGATGGCCTCCGTCGAGGCGGCCGGCGCCACCGAGAAGACCTCGGCGCCCTCGCCCGAGGCGAAACCGGTGTAGGCGAGGAGCAGGGGGGGATTGGCCGCGCCGAAAATGCGCGACGCGGGGACGGCCGATACCGTCAACGGACGCGGGCCAACGTTGAACGAACGTTCGACGGCTTGGGCGGCGAGCGTTCCTTCGTCGCCCTTCTGCGTGGCCCGGACAACCACCGCGCCGACGCCCGTGGCGCTCAAGGTCGATCCCGAAAGAACCGCTGGACCACTCACGACCTGATAGGAAACGGCGAGCGCCGAGCTGGACGCCGCCGCCAGCTCGACCTTGGTCCCGTAGGTGACATCGGCCAACGCGGGGAAATCGATCGTTTGCAGACGCGGGGCGACCACGACCTCGAATGTGAAGTCGGGTGCGGGATTGTGGGTATCGTCGCCCGACTGGCGCGCGCGGATGACGATCACGCCCGCGCCGGTGATCTGCAGCGTGTCCCGGCCAACCAGGTTTCCCGGACCCGAAAGGATCGCAAACTCCACCGGCAGACCGGAGCTGGAACGCGCGATCAGGGGCCGCAGTCCCTCGCCGAACCGCTGGGCGGGAACCGCTTCGACCGATATCTGCTGGTTCTTCCTACCCACCTCCAGCCGCAGCAGCGCGTCGGCGCTGGCGGCGACATTCGCGTCACCCGCTTGCTTCGCCCGCAAAGTCACGAGCCCCGTGGCGCCTGTTGCAACGACGAGTCGGCCGTTGGCGTCCAGCGAAGCCGCACCGCCTGGATCGACGGACAGGGAAACCGCAAGGCCCGCGCTGGAGGTGGCGATCACCTGCACCGGATCCGCCGAATCCCTCAGCGGGGTCTCGGCTGGAACCAACCGGAGATTGATGAACTGGGAGCCGCGGGAGATCGCGAACTCGCCAGTGACCGTACCCGCATAGTTACCACCGCTCGCCGTCGCAGTCACACTGTAGGTGCCGACATTGACCGGAGCCGAGGGGGAACCGTTGTAAGTCAAGGACACCAGCACCCCGGAAACGCTGGTCAGCACCACGGGGGTCAAAGCTTGTCCGGTGTAGACCTGGGCAAGGTTCTCGAGCGTGAGAATGACCGGAGCCGGAGTAATGGTCAGGCGGCCCTTCACGTACACAAACTGGTAAAACTCGGACTCGGCGCCGGAAGGGACCAAATCGTAAGTTCCGGCGTTGGAGCCGGCGGTGGCGCTGGTGGAAATCACCGGCAGCCCGCGAAGGATGGCCGCCGTGTCGGACCCGATGAACCCGTCGTAGGCCGCAGCGAACTGGGGATTGGACGCGCCGAAAACCCGGGTGGCATCCTGCGCCGCCACTTTGAGCACCGCCTTTTCAATCTGGAGCGAAAGCGTTGCGCTGCCCGAACCGGCGGCGTTGGAGGCGCCGAGCGCCACGCTGAAGACTCCCGTCTGTCGCGGCGTTCCCCGGATCACCCCGGAGGAGGAGTCGATCGCCAGGCCGGCCGGCAGGCCGGTGGCGGTGAAAGCGATGGGGTTTCTCGTGGCGGAAACCCGGTACTCGAAGACCCCGCCATAAACTCCCGTCACGGGTGTGGTGACGATTGAGATCACCGGAAACTGCGGGTTAGTGTCCACCACCAAGCGCAGCTCAACCGCGGTCGCGTTCACATTGCCCGAAGATTCCCGGAATTTCCCGGCCGCCACGGCGATCACCCCGGCCTCCACGGAGTTATCGGAGGGCGTGAACGTTGCCCGGTACTGCGTGGCGGAAACCGACGAAAACCCACTGAGACGCCCCCCGGAAACGGTGATTCCGTCGATCCCGAAATCCGGCGAGGACTCGCTCAAGTTGAAGGTCACGACACTGGTCTGGCCCTGCAGCAAAGACACCCGGTCGGCGTTGATATCGACGGTGGGCGCGGAAAAGTCCGTACGCAGGCCGCCCGCCGGACTGGCCGCCGAGGAAAGCCCGGCGGCGCTCACGAGATTAACGGTGAGCGGTCCGGCGCCCGCCAAGGCGGTTCTCAGCTCCGCGTTGCCGGTCGTGCCCAGGTCGAAGGTGACCGAGGTGTCACCGGCCGCGATCGTGACATCGACCGCGATCAACCGCCCGCCCCAACGCAGCTCCGCCAGACCGCCCGTGGCTTCGCCGGCGCCGATGGCGGCGGAGAAACGGGCGTTAGTGTTGGTGAGATTGACGACGTCGGCCACCACCGTTCCGCCGAGCGGCGTCACCTGCGGGGCGGAAGGTGCCGCCGGCGGAGTCGCCGAAAAGGGGATCACCAACGGAGCGCCCTGCACCGTCGTCAACGGAGTCAGGTAGGTCATCGACGATGTGATCGTCTGGCTGGCGTTCAGGCCCGACGGGTAGCCGACGGTGATCGTGAACACCGCCTCGCCCGCCGGAAAACCGGAGGAGTAGGCGAACTCCAAAGTGCCCCGATTACCCGCCGGCGGCTTGATGTTCGGCGGGTTTGCCCCTCCCACCGCGAGCAGTTCCCATCCATTGGGAAGCGTCAGGGAAAAGCCCAGCGAGGTGGGCGCCGCTTCGTTCAAGTAGCTGAGCCGCGCGGTAAGAATGACGCTCCCGGCCACGGGACCAATCGAGGATAGATTAGCGAGGAGGCTGCTGGTGATCGTCACCGCCGGATTAACCGTGAGCCTCGCGGGGCCACTGGTGGCCAGGCCCTCGGAGTTGGAGACTCTGACGGAGTAATCCCCGGCATCACCGAGTGTGAGTCGGGGCAGCACGAGCAATGAGGACGTGGCGCCCTCGATCTGCATCGCGCCCTTGAACCAAGCATAGCTCAACGGGGCGGTGCCCGAGGCTTCCACCGAGAAGGTCGCCATGGATCCCACGGACGCCCGTTGCGGCGACGGAGGAACGGTGATCACCGGTACCGCGGCTTGCAGCATCACGGCGCCAAAAACCACGTACTGCAGCAGCAGCCGGGCGGCGCGGATCGGTCGAATGACGCGGAAATCGGCCATCGTCAGTTCCCCGCGGCGCCTCCTGAACCCGTCGGCGAAGGTCCCGGAGCGAAGCCGTCCTCGGTCCCGGACCTGCGATGGAACTGACCCGTCCGCGAGCGATTTGCGGAGTAGTTGTACAGTTCGATCATGCGGAGAAGTTCGAGCAGGTTGATCGATCCGTCACGGCCGTAGTCCGCGGAATGGTGGGCGGCTAGGGAGGCGGTGCCTCCCGAGGCACGATCAAAATCAGGCGCGAAGCCGTCCTCCGTGCCGGAAGCGGCCAAGTAGGCGCCGGTACGGACCGTTCCTCGTCGGGTGTTGTACAGCTCGATCACGCGCAGGAGCTCAAAAAGGCTGAAGGAGAAATTGCGGTCGAGATCGGCGGTGTGCCAGCTAACTCGCTCCACCGGCAAGGGATCGGGTTTCGCGAGTACCCGGCCGTCCTTGCCGTTGCGCACAAAGGTCAGCATGGCCGCGACCTCAGCCCGGCCCGAGAATCCATCGGGCACCTTGAGGATGTAGCTGAATTTCACCGGACTCACCGGGAAGGCGGTCCAGACCCATTCCAGCAGGTCCGACGAACCTGCTGGCGGCCGGACATCACCGGCGTCGCCCGAGCTTCCGACCAAGGTCCAGCCCTTCGGTAGCAGGACCTGCCATCCCATCAACGCATCCCCACCCGAGAAGGTGATCGTGTTGGTGATCTCCATGTTCTGCCCCTCTACATAACCGGTGCCTTGGACGCCATGTTCGGCCAGTACCTCGAAGACCGTCAGCTTCGCGGGGTCGGAATCCACGGCCGCCACCGCGTTGCTCACCCGCACCAGGTAATCGCCTGCATCCGCTCCCCGCACCGGATCGAAAGCGAGCGTGGAAACCGTGGCTCCCGGAATGGCCAGGCCGTTGCGGAACCACTGGTAAGCCAGCTCGCCTCCCTGCGCCTCGACATTGAAGGAAGCCGGTGTTCCGGACACCGCGAAAACCGCGACCGGCTGCCGGATGATGACGGGCGAATCCACCCGGAAAACGGTCACCGGAGCGGGGGATGCAGAACTCTGAAGTCCGCTGGTCTTGTAGGAAACCGTGCCGTAGAACGCATGCCTGCCCGTCAATCCGGCCACATAGGCGATGCGGACGCGGAAGGAGTCGGAGCCGGCCGGAATCGCCACATAGGCCCAGTCGACGGATCCCGTATTACCAGCGACGGGCTTGACCCCCGGCTCACTCTCGCCTCCGGCGTAGGAGAACCCCGGCGGCAATACGAGTGTCCACCCAAGTTGCACCGGAGCGGTGCCGATGAAATTGACCCCCAACTCCAGCGTGAACGTGCCTCCGCCGGCCAGCAGGCCCCCGCTTCCCACGACCTTCATGGCACCCTGTACCGAATCCACCTTTAGCTGTGCGGTCGCCGAGATGGCCCGCCCGAGCTCATTGGAAACCACCACCGAATAGGCCCCGGCATCCGCGACCCCGGCGGCGACGAGCGTGAGAATCCGCCCGGTCGCGCCCGAAATCTCCACGGAATCCTTGCGCCACTGATAGCGGAGGTTCGTGCCAGTCGCCTCGACCGAGAACTCAACCTGCTGGCCCGGGGTCGTCGCAACCGCTCCAGGATCCCGAGTGATTACCGGTGGTAAAATATCGATCAGGGATAGCATGGCAGGAGCTGAAGTAGCGCTGCCTACGCTGTTTGTGACAACCACGTCATAAACACCAATCTGAGCAAACTGGACAGAAGGCAATGTATAGCTTGCTGCTGTTGCGCCGGCGACCGCGACCTCATTTCTCCGCCACTGGTACCCGAGCGTACCCGTACCAGCGGCGCGGACCGTGAAGGTGGCGGAGCCCCCCGTTTTCACAGCCTGGCCGGTGGGATGCGTTACAATCGAGGGCGCGGTCGGCGTCTGGTCGACCGTGACCACCGCGGCGGCACTGGTGGCAGATCCACGCCCATTACTCACCACCACGACATAAGACCCAGCCTGATCGGAGGTGACGGCCGCCAGCGCGAGCGTGGCCGACGTGCCCCCGGGAACATCGACCGTATCCTTTTTCCATTGGTAGAGCAGGACCGGCGTTCCCGCCGCCGCCACGGACAGCGTGGCTCCGCCACCAGCCACCAAAGCCTTGCCCTCCGGCTGGGTTATGATCGTCGGTGCGACGGGCGCGACGTGGAGGGAATAATAGGCACCCGCGGCGACGGCCACCGCGTTGCTCGCGATCGGAACCGGAGCGCGTCTCTCGTCGGCCGTGCCGTCACCGAGTTGGCCGTAGTAATTGTTGCCCATCGTCCAGACCGAGCCATCGGATTTGAGAAAGATCGCGTGGCGCTCACCACAGGCGACGGAGCTCACCGCGTTGTCCACCTGGGCCGGGGTGGTTTGGAAGGCGACCGCGGAACCGATCCCCAACTGTCCGAACGTGTTCCGTCCCATCGCCCAAAGGGAGCCGTTTCTCTTGATGAAGAAGGTGAAGGAAGGACCGGCGAACACCCGTGCGACATCGTCCGCCACTTTCTGCGGGGACGCGACGGCGGAAGTGCCGCCGATGCCGAGCTGGCCGAACGTGTTGCTTCCCTGCGCCCAGAGGGATCCGTCGGTCTTCACCCAAAGTTGGAATCCCGCGCCCTGCGCCGCATCCACTACCCCCGTGTCGAGTAGGAGCGGCGCGTAAACGGTAGGGCCACCCAGCAGGAACAGGCGGCCATCGCGCGTGAGATAGACACACCCGCCGCTTCCCGCCGCACCGCCCGCCCAGACTCCGATGATATTATTTTGCCCAGGCACCAACTGGAACGGAACGGCCGATCCGGCCCCCGGGTAATACTCCCCCAGCATCCCCTGCTGCGTCGTACCCACGCCCCAAAGCGTACCGTCGCGCCTTAGGAAGTAACTATTATCCTGAGCCGCCGCGACCTGACGGACGTTGTCGAGGATGAGCTCGGGCGTCGGGTAGCTCGACGCGTTGGAAGGTATCCCCAGCGCGGAGACAAAATTGTGGCCCATGCCGTAGACTTTACCGGCGGCCGTCAGGACCAGGGAGTGGCGGCCGGCGGCGGCGACCTGTACCACGCCCTCCGCGCTTCCCGCCGGCCAGAGTTGCTTGGCGATCCGGGTCACGCCGCCCTGGGCCGAAAGATCACCGAGGGAGCCGTACTCCGACAAGCCGGAGCCGAACAGTTCACCCGGGGCCGCCGTCACGGTCAGCGCGGCGCCGCCCGACTCCACCGTCTGCACCACGTTGGAAGCGACCAGCGAGTAAGTGCCGGCGTCGGACGGAATCACGCCGTGGATAGCGAGGAGATTACGGGTCGCCCCTTCCACCGGAATGCCGTTCCGCCGCCACTGCAGAGAAGGCGTCGGCCACCCGCTTACCACCGCGCTCAGAAAGACGGAGGTTCCCTGAATCGCTGCGACCGGAGCCGGCGCCTTGGTGAAGGCCGGGGGAAGATTGTAATCGGGAACAAACGTCTTCGAAACAGCCGCGCTCGGCAGCCCGCCGTCGTTCACGACGTAACTGATCGTGCGGTTCGCGACATTCGGGGTGTTGGACGAATTGCGGAAGGTCACTGCGCGCAGCGCCGCCTGCCATTGCGCAAGCGTGGCCGAGGCCTGCGCGGAACTGAGGGTCAGGATGCCAGTCGAGGAATCAAAGCTGGCACTGATGTTGCCGTGGGTCTGGCTGCCGGCGTTGACGAAGCCGAGCGCGTCTTGATCTGCCTGATAGCCGCTGCTCACCGAAACGGTCGCGGAAGCCAGCGTAGCGTTGTCGACATCCGTCACCGTGATGCCGGGGTCCACCTCCACCGGAGTCTGCACCGTGGCCACCGTGTTGCCTGTTGAAGCCGTCGCCACCGGGGCGTCGTTCACCGCCGTGAGGTTGATCGTCACCGT
>CAIUOU010000067.1 GCA_903900845.1 uncultured Opitutia bacterium | reverse complement strand
GCCGAGGTACGCCGCGGCCGCCCGCGCCGCGGCGTCCACACGAGCGGGATCGGCGCCGCGCAGGTCGGCGGTGGCGACGCCGGGCGCGGTGTCCTCGACGACCGGAGCGAGGTTGAGCGCGGTGGCGAGCACCAGCGCCCGCGCCTCGGACTCGGCGGCGGGGCGCGGCGCGTGGATCGCGAGGGCGGCGCAGCGAGCGACCGCCTGCGGGGCGGTGAGACCGGGAACGACCCCCGCCGCGCGTCCCGCGGCGTTGGCAGCCGTCACGCGGGACTTTTTCCCGTTGCCGTCGAAAAGGGCCGCGGGCCGCGCGGGATCGAATGGGCCCGATCGCAGCACGGCGTGCAGCGGGAAGTCGGCGATGTGCAGGACGGCGAACACGGGACGAAAACCGGCGACGCGCCGTTCACACGGCCGCGCGCAGGCGGTGACGCTGGAGCACGGGCGAGAGGCGGGCCGCGAGTTCGGCGCGCGCACGGCCGAGGGCGGTGGCGTCGTGGGAGACGGTGAGCTCGAGGCGCACGCGCGCGCACGGCACGACGGCAAACGGGGTCTCGATGACGAGCGCGAGGTCGGCGGGTTCGACCGCGCGCTGCAGCCGGTACCACAGCGGGCCCGGCGTGCGGCGCAGCTCGGCGGCGGACGCGAGCCGCAGGTCGAGCACGACGACGGCGAGGTTGGCGTCGCGTGCCAGGAGATCGGCGGCCTGCAGCGCGCGGGAGACCGGGCCGGGGCAGCGCACCCACACGAGATGCGCGAGGAGGTCGGCGGGGAACGATTCCGGGTCGAAGCAGTCGCCGGCGTCGATCAGTGCGATCCGTTCGCGCCGCGCGCGCGTCGCGGCGAGCAGACGGCCGAGCAGCAGGTGACCTCCGCAGCTTGGGGCGGCGCAGACGACCTCGGTGACGGCGCCGAGCGGCAGGCCGCCGGTGGCATCGTCGATGCCGGGCAGTCCAGTGCGGAGAACGCGGCCGGCGACGGGCGAGGGAGCGGCGCCGCCGGCGAGCAGCCGGCGGAGCGCCGCGATTTTCTCAGGCGCGGACATGCGGGGCGATGACGGCGGTGATTCCGGCGCGGGCGTTCGCGCGGCCGCGGGGGCGGCCGGCGATGGCGTCCGGGCGACGGGACCGGCGCCGGGTCTTCAGGCGTGGGCGCGCAGCAGGCCGACCATCACGCCCTGGATCACGAGCTCGCGGGCGGGGAGCAGGTCGGGGTAGCGCGCGTTTTCGGCGCGCAGGAAGGGCAGGCCGCGCTGGAGCAGGTAGCGCTTGAGGGTGGATTCGCCGTCGATGAGCGCGGCCACGATGTCGCGCGGGCGCGGCTCGCGCGGCGTGAGGAAGACGGTGTCGCGGTCGAGGATGCCGGCGTCGACCATCGAGTCGCCGCGCACCCGCAGCGCGAAGAGCGTGGCGCCGGATCGCACGCCGAGCGAGGCGGGGTCGATGGCGACGTGGCCTTCGGGCTCCTGCGCGGCGTCGACGGGCAGACCGGCGGGGATGACGCCGAAGAGGGGCACGGCGGCGAGGGTTTGCTGACGCGGAAGGTCGGAGGGCACCAGGCCGCGGGCCTTGCCCTCGAGCCGGTGGAGGGCGCCCTTGCCGATCAGGGCGTCGACGTGGCGCTTGATGCCGAACGGGCTGGCGAGGCCGAAATGGGCCTGAATCTCGCGGAGTGAGGGCGCCACGCTGTGCTCCCGGTGATGCCGCTGGATGAAGTCGAGAACCTGGCGCTGGCGGTCGGTGAGGGGAGAATCGCTCATAGTGTTCAAGTGAACACTTTTTCCGGGTGAAGCAATCCCGATGATGGAACGGTGTAAGGTGCGAGGATCACGAACCGGGGGTGGTCCACGGAACACGCCGAAAGACACGGAAAACCAGTGGTGCAGGGAGACGCTGTGGCCTGACCGCGGATGCACACCGATGGACGCGGATGATGTGAGCGGGCGACATGCGCCGCCGAACCGCTTCGCGTTGGTGAACCACCAATGGACACGAAGGGGCACGAATGATTCCGGCGGGCAGGATGTAGCCGCGGCTGCAGCCGCGGACCTTACTGGGAATCAAACCGCCGCAGGCTTTCCCGTATGCCTCAGGTTTTTTAACCGCGGATGCACACCGATGGACGCGGATGATGCCGTCCTGGGTCCTTTAGACCTTTAGTCCCTTCCTCCCTTGGTCCCTGCGAGGGCCGTTCTCCGTCATCTCCTGTCGTCGTTGCGCGGGCCGAGTGGCGTCGCGCGCACGTAATCCGTGAAGGTGATCGTCATGTCGGCGTCGAGCGACTTGAACCAGAACGCCGCGCCGCGCAGCCGGGTTTCCACACCGCGGGGCAGGGCGGGGCGGCCGTCGGAAGGCACGTCGTAATCGAGGGTGGTGCGCAGCGAGGTGATTTCCACGCCGATCGCCGGCCGGAACGCCCCGTTGCTGGCGAGCTCCACGCGCTCGATGGCTCCGGTCGGCCGGCGGATGGTGATCGTCGCGACGAGGTGCCCCGCGGTGCGGTCGCCGGAGTCGGCGGACCGGAGGCGGCACTCGTAAACCGCGCGCAACGCATCCTGGGAGACGAGGCGGGCGGTGGCGGGGTCGAGTTGCTCGGCCAGGCGCGGGGCGGTGCCGGCGCGTGACCGTTGCGTGCGCGTCTCGCGATAGGTGCGGTTCTCGTCGTCGTTCGGCGCTCGCCCGTCCTTCCGCAAGAGCGTCCAGCGCGCGAACTCGGGGCGCGCGGCGTCGCAGCGTTCCACCGTCGATTTGCCGCCCGCCATGATGGTCTGGGTGTACGACCATCCGGGCGGCGGATCCTGACGGAAGGAGGCGAGGGCGGCGGCGAGCTCCGCGGGCGCGGCCGCGTGCAGGGCGGTCGCGAGCCCCATGATCGCTAAGATGAGGACTGGGCGAGTAATGGGCATGGTCAGGCGACGGTGGTGATGCGGTGCCGGCCGGAGCGGACGGCTCCGGGCGCGGCGAATTCCTCACCCGCGCGCCGGCCGAGCAGCTGGCGGCCGAGCGGTGACTGGGGCGTGACGACCAGCACGCGGCGTCCGTCGAGCGTCACCTCCACGCCACCGGCGCGTGGCGCGAGGAAGTAGGCGGCCGCGCCGCGGCCGGTGTCGACGAGCACCAGCGCGCCGAGCGCGATGCGATCGCCGGGGCGGAAGTCGGGCAGCGGCAGATTGGCGAGCAGCGCGAGAGCCTCGCCGACCTCGCGGGTGATCCGGGCCTGGCCCTCGGCGAGATAGGCGGCCTCCTGGCTGTGGGTGTCCCACTTGTTCTCGGGCCGGCTCTCCTCGCTGATGGCCTCGTCGCGGGCGAGCTCGGCGGCCGCGCGCTGGCGGTCGAGTTCGGCGCGGAGTTCCCCGAGGATGGCGTCGCGGAGGGCGGTCTTGTTCACGGTGTCGTTTCGCGGCAAACCCCGATGGATGCGGCAAAAGGGCCGCGTCCGCCAGCCCGGACCGCGGTCGGCGCGCGGGCTTGCATGGGGCGCGGGCGTGTGGCTTGGTCCCTCATCCGTGCCGCCGGCCGCGTTCGCTCGCCGGCGCAATCACGCTCTCCACCCCTATTCCCAGAACCATGGAATCCAAGCCCGCTTCCTCCCGGAATGTCTATCCCGCCCTGATCGCCGCCCTGCTCGGGTGGATGTTCGACGGCTTCGAGATGGGCCTGTTCCCCTTGATCGGTCAGCCCGCGCTGCGCGAGCTGCTCGGCGCGGGCGCGCCGGAGGCCGACACCGCGAAGTGGTTCGGGGCGATCATCGCGGTCTTCCTCGTCGGCGCGGCGACGGGGGGCGTGCTCTTCGGCTGGCTGGGCGACAAGATCGGCCGCGTGCGGGCGATGTCGCTGAGCATCTTCACCTACGCGATCTTCACCGGCCTGTGCGGGTTCGCGACGGAGGCTTGGCACATCGCGGCTTTGCGCTTCATCGCCTCGCTCGGCATGGGCGGCGAGTGGTCGCTCGGCGTGGCGCTGGTCAACGAGGTCTGGCCGGGCAAATCGCGCGCGCTCATCGCGGGCCTGATCGGCGCGGCGGCCAACGTCGGCTATCTGCTCGTCGCGCTCCTGAGCCTCGGCCTCAGCGGCTTCATCGGCAACATCGAGATCTTCCTGAAGGGCATCGGCCTTTCCGAAGCCTCCACCAACAGCCTGCTGGCCAACTCGGCCTGGCGTTTCCTGATGATCAGCGGGGCGTTTCCGGCGATGTTGATCTTCTTCATCCGGATGTCCGTGCGGGAGTCCGAGAAGTGGGAGGAGGAGAAAGCGCGCGGGGCGACTTCGCATTGGAGCAACTCCGATTTGAACGGCGTGATGATCGGCTGCGTGGCGGCGCTGGTGATCATCTGGGCCTGGTCCCCGGCGGCCGGCGGGCTCGGGGCCGGGGCGGCGACCGTCATCACCGTGGTCGGCCTGGTGGTGGCGCTCTTCGGCTATCTCCACCCCGTGCGGCAGTACCTCGGCCGCGCGATCGCGGCCGGCGCGTTGACGGAGGATTCCCGCCGCAAGGTGGTCCGCAGCATGCTGCTCGGCGCGGCGCTGGCCGCGGTGGCGCTCCTGGGCACCTGGGGCTCGATCCAGTGGGCCCCGCGATGGGCGGGCCAGCTGATGCCCGACACCGCGACGGTGAAGCATTTCGCGAAGGAGAAGACCCAGATGGCGACCTCCATCGGCGCGATCGTGGGGACGATCCTCGCCGCGCTTGCCGCCGGCCGCTTCGGTCGCCGGCCCACGTACGTGGCGTTGTGCGTCGGCTCGTTCGCCTCCGCCCTGTATTTTTATCTCGGGCACGCGTCGTTCGACAGCTCGTTCCTCTTCGCGGCGTTCCTTGCCGGAGCGATCACCGCCGCGTTCTACGGCTTCTTCCCGCTCTACTTTCCGGAACTGTTCCCGACCTCGGTGCGCGCGACCGGGCAGGGCTTCGCCTTCAACTTCGGCCGCATCGTGGCGGCGGTGGGCGGACTCCAGACGGCGACGCTCATGAAGGCTTTCGACGGCAGCTTCGCGCGCGCGGGCGCGGTGCTGGCCTCAATCTACCTGGTCGGCGCGTTCCTCGTGATCTGGGCGCCCGAGACCAAGGGTCGCGAACTGCCGGAGTAAAGCTCCGGGCGCCGCTCGAGGCGAAGAACCCGGACTTGCGTCGCGTCGACCTCGGAGGATTTCCTCACCCGTTCCCATGCCGAAGTCCCCGCTCCTCGCCGTCATGCTGTCCCTGGCGGCTTTGGCAAATCTGCCGGCCGCCGAGCCGGCCGCCCTCAACCTCGAGCAGGCCCTCGCCTCGGTGGAGCGGGTGAGTCTCAACGTCCTGCTCGGCCGCGAAGCCGCCGCCCAGGCCCTCGAAACCGCCAACCAGGCGCGTTCCGCCAACCTGCCGGTCATCAATGCTTCCGCGCAGCAACGCCGCTCGCAGGGGGTGAGCATCGCGACGGTCGTGGTCACCTCGGGCCGGCCGGCGAACCGATTCGACGCCCTCATATCCGGCAACTACGCCCTGTACGACCCCCGGCTGCGGGCGGCGGCCGACGCCGCTCGCGCGGGATCCGAGGCGGCTCAGGCGACGTACAACGCCACGGTCCAGGCGGTCCTCGCCGATGTGGCCACCGCCTACTTCGCCAATCTCCGCAACCGGAGGCGTCTGGAGGTGCTCGACGCCAACATCAAGCGCGCGAACGGCATCCTCGAGCTCGCGCGTAACCAACTGTCGGCTGGAGTCGCCACGCAGATCGACGTCACCCGCGCGGAGGCCCAGCTCGCGATCGCCGAACAGGCGCGGCTCCAGCAGGTCACCACCCTCGTGGCGGGCGATCTGGTGCTGAAACGCCTGCTCGACTTTGAGCCGGGCCGCGATTTGCAGCTAGAGGACTTCGAGATGCGGCGCGGCGGAGCCGGGCTCCAAGCCTTCTCCGAAGAGAAATCTTTGTTCGAGCGTCGCGCCGAATATCTCGCCGCGCAGCGCTCCTTGGAGCAGAACCGTCTTTCGGTTAAGTCCGCCGAGTACCAGCGCCTGCCCTCCCTTTCCCTGAACGGCAACCTGGGTCTGGCCGCCCCGCGCTTCGACGACGGTTCCAAGCAGGAGCAATGGGCGTTCGGCGTGGCGGTCAGCGTGCCGATCTTCGACGGTCTGCGCACCGGCGCCGACCGCCGGATCGCGCTGTCGCGGCAGCGGGCGCAGGAGGCGCGGCTTCACGCGCTGGAACTCCAGATCTCCTCCGAGCTGCGCCTCGCGTTGCAGGATGCCTCCTCGCGCAACGCCCAGGTCGGCGTCGCCGAGAAGACCCTCGGACTCGCGCAGGAGGAACTGCGGCTCGCCCGCCAGCGTTACCAGCAGGGCGTGGCCGACAACCGCGAGGTCCTGGAGGCCCAAACGCGTCTCGCCGAGGCCGGGGACAATCTGGTCGACGCCGTTTTCCGCTACAACCTGAGCCGCGTCGAGTTGGCCCGCGCGCGTGGCGACGTCCGTTCCGTGCTGGCGGAAAGGGCGCGGTGACGCGCCTGATCCTGGCTTCCGCCTCTCCCCGACGGCGCGAGCTTCTCGGCCGGCTCGGGGTGCCCTTCGAGGTGGTGACGGCCGAAGTGACCGAGCATGAGGACGTCGCGACCGATCCGCGCGAGATGGTCGCGCGCAACGCCGCGCTCAAGGCCGACTGGGTGGCCGCGCGGCATCCGTCGGCGCTGGTTCTAGGAGCGGACACGACGGTCTTCATCGACGGGCATTCCCTTAATAAGCCGCGCGATGGCGTCGAGGCGCGGGCGATGCTCCGGCGTCTCAGCGGGCGCACCCATACGGTCCACACCGGCCTCGCCCTGCGCCGCCTAAGCGACGGGCTGGTGATCGACGCCGGCGAGTCGAGCGAGGTGCGCTTCAAGCCGCTGGATGAGGGGGTGATCGAGGACTACCTCGCGCGCGTCCATACCCTCGACAAGGCCGGCGGCTACGGGATCCAGGAGCACGGCGAGCTCATCGTCGCGGGCCATGCCGGATCGCTCAGCAACATCATCGGCCTGCCGCTGGAAATGACGAAACAACTTTTGACCCGTTGCGGTCTGATCCCATGACTTTTTCCTCTCCGCGGCGTCCAAATCACGAGCCATGAGCCAGACCATCGTCACTCCGCCCCTCGGCGTCGTCCTCCGGCGCCGCCTCGCGCGGATGTGGCGGGAGCCGGAGACGCGCTCCACGTTGATCGGGCTGGCGGCGGTGATCCTGTTCCATGTGATCCTGTGGGCCTCGGCGCCGCACCTGATGAAGTTCGAGGCGATCCCGGCCGTGCCGCGCCCCGCGGACCGCGCCCGCGATTTCAGCATCGAGCTTACGCCCGAGATGCTCGCCCGCGCCCAGCAGCCGAAACCCGCGGATCCTTTCAAGTTCGTGGAGACCAACCCGGAGGCGCCCGAGAATACTCCCGATCAGACCAGTAATTTCGCGGCGCAGAACCAGCAGGTTGCCCAGCCCGTGGCCACGCCCGACGGCAAGAGCGACCGCCCGGCGCTGGAGGGAAAGAAGGATTTCGAATCCAACCAGATTGTGAGCGGCCGGCTGTCGCAGCCCGCCGAGATCTCCCCGCCCGCCCCGCCGCCGATCGAGGTCCCGCCCGCGGAGCAGTCCGTCACCCCTCCGCGCGCCGAGCAAAATCCGTTGCCGGGGATGGAGAAATTCGAGGGCGACAACCAGGCGGGTATCGGGGGGAGCCTCGCGAAGCGGCTCGACAACGCGCGGCCCGTGCCGGAGCGCGTCGAAGGGGTGCCTGACGCGAAGGTGTTGGACGGCGCCACCTCGATGCAGCCGGCGATCGACCCGCGGCGCCCGATGCCGCGGCCGCAGCTGGTGAAGAGCGTGCAGGCCCGGCCGGCCATCCTCGCCGAGAACAAGTTCGGCACGACCAACATAGGGAACATCGCGGTCGACGCGCGTTGGAGTAATTACGGGCAGTATCTGCAGAAGATGATCGAGACGGTGCAGATCCAGTGGGAACGCATCATCATCGGCCAGAAGGCCAACCCCGTGAACGGCAGCCGTGTCACCGTGAAGTTCATCATAGACGACCAGGGCAGGATCGAGCGCATCATGTCGGTCGACACCACCGCCAATGAGATCGCCACCGCCGCGTGCATCAGCGGCATCTCCGACCCGGCGCCGTACGGGGAGTGGACCGACGACATGAAGGCGGTGCTCGGCCGCCAGCAGGAGATGACCTTCACCTTTTACTACCAGTGAGCACCGAAACGGAGTCGCCGGTTCCACCGTGGCCGATGGGTGGGGGCGTGACGCTGCTCGCGCGGGACCCGAACGGCGTGGTGGCGTTCGCCAAGCCGGCGGGCGTCCTCTCGCATCCGAACATCCCGGGCGACGAGGTGCGGTCGCTGCTGCTCGCCCGCTACTCCTTGGAGGAGGAATGCTACGAGTGGCCGGAACAGGCGGGACTGGCGGCCGGAAGGCTCTGGCTGCTCAACCGTCTCGATTCCGGGACCTCGGGCGTGATCCTCGCCGCCGAATCCGGCGAGCTGGCGCGGGAGATCCGCGCCCAGTTCAAGCGCAAGCAGGTGCGCAAGATCTACCAGGCTCTGGTCTTCGGCTTGCCGCGCCCTCCGGTCCAGCTGTGGAGGGATCTGCTCGCCGTGGAGAAACGCGGCGGCCAGATCCGCTCCAGCGTGCGGGGAGGTCACGTACCGGCGGAGAGCCAGTTGAGCCTCGTGCGTGCGGGCCGCGCGGCCTCGGGGGTTTCCCTCGTGCGGCTGGAGCCCCGCACAGGCCGCAGCCATCAGCTCCGGGTCCAGTGTGCCAAGCGCGCCCTGCCCATCGTCGGCGACCAGACCTACGGTGATTTCGCGCGCAACCGCGAGTTCGCCCGCGCCGCCGGCACCCGGCGCTTGTTCCTGCACTCCCTCGAGACCCAGTTCGGCTACGAGTGGCGGGGCGGGCGCCATACCTTCAGCGCGCGCGCGCCGCTGCCGTCCGAATTCGAGCAGGCGCTCACGGTTTGAGCGGGTTCGGCCCGTTTCCTCGGGCGGCGGAAAAACCTCGTTGTCCTCCGGTCGGCGTTAGGGCCAATGTCCGCCCTCCATGATCCTGCCGAAGTCCAACCGCCTCAGCCCGGAGCAAGTCGCCGAGATCACCGCGGTCGTCGCGGAGTTCGGCTGCCGCATCCAGCCGATCGTCGGCGCGGTCCGCACCATCTACGCCATCGTGGGCGATGAGCGCGACGATCTCATGATCAACCGGCTGGAGGGTCTCGCCTACGTCGAGCGCATCGACCGCATCCAGTCGCCGTTCAAGCTCATGGACAAGCGGTCCGATCTCGCGTCGCACCGGATCACGCTGGGCGGGATCACGCTGGGCGAACGCCTCCTGGTGATCGCCGGCCCCTGCACGATCGACCCGAAGAACCCGGACTATTTTTATGAGACCGCGGCCGCGGTTAAGGAGGCCGGGGCGAATGTGATCCGCGGCGGGGTCTGGAAACCCCGCACCAACCCCTATTCTTTCCAGGGCGACACCAAGTCGTTGGAAATCCTCATCGAGGGCGCCCGCCGCACGGGGTTGCCGGTCGACACCGAGGTGATGGAGGAGGCCCACATCCAGCTGGCGCTGGATGCCGGCGTGGCGTGCCTGCAGGTCGGCGCGCGCAATGCCCTCAATTATTCCCTGCTGCGCTCCATCGGCCGGGCGGTGGCGCAGAAACCCACGGCGGTGCTCCTCAAACGCAGCATCCACATGGGTCCGGTCAACGAGTTCATCTCGGCCGCCGAGTACATCGCCGCCTTCGGCAACCCGAACATCATCCTCTGCCCGCGCGGCACGTCCCCGGCCATCGACGGCTACCGCAACCATCCCGACGAGAGCATCACGCCATTGCTCAAGGAGAAGACCTGGGCCCCGGTGGTGGTCGACCCGTCGCATTCCGTGGGCAAGGCATCCTACGTCCCGGCCGCTGCGCTTGCCGCCGTGGCCTACGGCGCCGACGGCCTCTGCCTCGAGGCGCACGTCAGCCCGAATCACGGGATCGGCGACGACCCGAAGCAGGCGCTCACCCCCGAGGTCCTGCGCCAGACCATTCGGCAGGCGCGTCAGCTTTGGGATCTCCGGCGCAGTTGAGACGGCACGGCGGCCTTCCGCTCCGCGAAATTCGGTTTGCTCGGTGTAGAGAGGCTCCGGTCGGAGCTTATCACGACCGGGCAGGTGTTGAACAAAAGGTCGGAAAGGCCGGAAGAGGGGAGCGATCTTCCTCCATCCGCCGAATCCTGGGCATCCGCGTTTCGTCAACGCGGGGCGAGTCGTAGGTGTGACCTCAAAACGCGCGAAATTGCGGTTGGCTTGGCTCCTCGCCGCGACCCACGGCCACATCACCCGAACCGGGTGCATCCGTGGTTAAAAGACGCGGAACCAACGGGGACGGTCTGCAGCGGTTGGAATCCCCTTGAAATCCGCGGCTGCCGCCGCGGCGACACCGCCGGCGAATTCCGCCGCGTCTCTGGCTTGAGACGCGATCCGTGCCGTGGACGCCGGGGTTGCCATGAGGCAAGCGGCGAGGGCTCGCTCTCAGGTCGGCGGTTCCCCCGCGACGCGGCCCGGTGCCGCTGCGGTCGATCAGGCGGTCGGGTACTCCCAGCCTTTGCGGTAGTCGCGGCGGAGCAACTTGTTCGCGGCCTCGTCCCCGGCTATCCGCTCCTTATCGCCGTCCCAGTCGATGCTGCGGCCGAGCTTGAGCGAGAGCATGCCCAGCAGCGCCATGTTGGTCGCCAGGTGGGCCTCGCCGATGTCGGATACCGGCTGGCGGCCGGTGCGGATGGCATCGACGAAGTCGGTCCACAGTTCGCGGATGTTCTGGGAGTCGGGCTGGTTGAGGCGCGCCTCACGTGTGACCACGGGGTCCTTCGCGTTGGATGGGTAGAAGGTCCAGCCCTTCTGCCAGCCGACGTGCACGATGCCCTTGGTGCCGTAGAAATAGCAGCCGACGTTCTCGCCTTTGTCGGTGTTGTTGCCCGCGAAGCGCCGGTGCTCCCACTGCACCGTCAGGCGGTCGAACGTGTACGAGGCGACCTGGTGGTCGGGGGCGTCGGTCGTCTGGGCGGCGGCGGTGCTGACGACCGGTCCCGCGATCGGTCGGCCGCCGGTGGAATAGACCTTTCGCGGATGTTTCTCGCCGGTGATCCATAGGATCTGGTCGAACCAGTGAATCCCCCAGTCGCCGAGCGTGCCGTTGGCGTAATCGAGGTAGTTCCGGAAACCGCGCGGATGGATGCCGCCGCGGCTGCCCGGCGAGTTTTCGCGCGGATCGCCGCCGTTGAAAGGCCGGAGCGGCGCCGGTCCGCACCAGAAATCCCAGTCGAGTTCCTTCGGCACCTCGACGGTGGGACGCGGCGTGTCGGGTCCCCCGTTGTAGTGCACGAAACAGCGCACCATGCCGATCTCGCCCGCTTGTCCGGAGCGGATGAAATCGCGGGCGCTGATATTGTGCGGTGAGATCCGGCGATGGGTACCCACCTGCACGACGCGGCCGGCGGCGCGCGCGGCGTTCACCATCGCGCGACCCTCGAGGATGGTGTGGCCGATGGGCTTCTCCACGTAGACGTGGGCGCCGGCCTTGACCGCGGCTATAAGGGGGAGCGCGTGCCAGTGGTCGGGTGTGGCGACGATGGCGATCTCGGGTTTCGTGCGCTCGAGCAACTCGCGGTAGTCCTTGAATACACGGGGCTCGGCGCCGGTGGCCTCGCGCACAAGACGCAGGGTGGGCTCGAACTGGCGCGAATCGACGTCGCAGAGCGCGGTCACCTCGCAGGCTCCGCTCGCCATGGCTTCGCGCAGGATGTTGTTCCCCCACCAGCCGCAGCCGATCAGCGCGGTGCGGAAGCGACGGGATCCGGATTTATCGGCTGCGCGGAGCGCCGGAAAGGCGGCGAGCGGCGCGGAGGCGGCGGCGGAGTGCAGGAAGGTGCGGCGGTTCATGGCGGAGGGGGACCGGTTGGCTCAGGCGCGGAGGCCGAGGCCGGTTTTCTCGCGGAGATAGGCGATCGATTTTTCGAGCTGGCCGCGCTGGAAATCCTGCGTCGCCTTTTTTCCCTCGGCTCCCGGCGGTGCCTTGAAGGCAGGGATTGGCCGGCCGCGGCGCATCAGCGCCTCGAACTTGGCGAGCTTCTCGGGGCGGCGGTCGTAATGCCGCCAGAACTCCGGTTGCTTGTAGGGGAACATCCGCGGACCACCGGAGATGGTCTCGATCATGATCGGCGTCGCGGGGCACAGCTGGGCCCAGCGTGCCGCGTAGGCTTTCCAGTCGATCAGACCCTCGCCGACGGCGGTCCATTGCACGGCGGCGCCGTCCGGCGTCTCCCAGGCCATGTTGTCGCGGAGACTCGAGCAGAGGGTGACGGGTCCGAGTGTCTCGAGGACGTCCATCGGATCCTCGAGCGTCCAGATGGCGTTGCCGGAGTCGATGTTGGCGCCAACGAACTCGCGGCCCGCGGTCTCGATCAGGTCGCGCAGTTCCCAGGAGTGCATGTCTCCGGCGTGGTTCTCGATCGCAACCTTCACCCCGGCGGCGAGGGCGTCGGAGCGGCAGGCCTTGAGCACGGCGACGGTGTCGGCGATGCGGGCGCGGATGCCACCCTCGGTCTTGCGGTCCTCAAGGGACCCCAGAACGACGCGGAAGACGGGCGAACCGAGGGTTTTCGCGACGCGCAGGCCGAGCCGCAGGTGCTCCTCGGCGGTCCCCCAGTTGGTTTTGAAGCTCTTCGAGGTCGGGCAGATGCTCCAGCTGCCCGCGTAGAGACCGATGCCAGCCTCGTCGGCCTGCTTGCGGATGGCGCGCAGGTTGGCGTCGTCGAGCGATCCGAGGGCGTCGAGATCGGAGATCAGCAGGGTGTCGCACTTCAGCTGCGCCGCGTAGGAGATCAGCTCGGGTGCCTTCCAGCCCATCGCCCGCACCGCGAAATTATCGATGCCGAGCTTGATTTTCGGTCCGGCCGGACGAGCGGCGGCGCGGAGCAGGGGGGCGCTGGCGACGGTGGAGACGGCGGCGAGGCCGGCGACGAAGTGGCGGCGGTTCATGGCGAAATCCTTGGTTCCGGTGACGCTTGCTGTCGAGGGCGCTCAGGACCCGGGGCGGCGGGCGCGGAGATCCTCGACGAGTTTTCCAAGCGCCGCGCACATGCGGTCGACCTCGGAGTCGCCGCGCGGGGGCGGCAGTGTGGCGAGAACGTCCCCGGAGCCGATCCGGCCCGCGGCCCGTTCCACGGTGCGCAGGCGGCGCGCGACGCGGCCCGCGGCGAGCCATGCCGCCACCATGCCGGCCCCGGTGAGGACGAAACCCCAGCGCAGCACGGAGCGTCGCAACTCCTCGGCGGGGGCAAAAGCGCGGTCGGCCGGCTGGCGCACCGCGGTGATCCAGCCGAGCCCGCGGAATTCCTTGTGGCCGCGGCTGCGCGCGTAGCCGGTCAGGTACGTGGTGCCAAGCGTCGTGCCCTCGGTGAAAAAGCCGCGCAATCGGCGGGTGTCCGTTCCGGCCGGCGCGTCGGGCGGTCGGGTCCAGCCGGAACCGCCTGAGTCTAGCAGGACATCCCCCTGGCCCGAGTATAGCGTGACGCCGATCCGGTCGCGCCGCATCAGGTCGGGGACCACGGAGAGCTGCACTTCGCGGGCCCAGCTCCAGCGCAGGTGTGCCGCCAGCACGCCGCCGAAACGGCCGTCGGGATCGGTCAGCGGCACGGCGAGATCGATGACGCGTGGATTAACCTCCCCCTCCTCCGGCGAGAGAACATCGGCCGGAAGGTTTCGTGCCTCTCGGGGGCCCGCGGCATGGGCGGTCTCCCGCGCGGCGATGAACCACGGCCGATCGGCGGCGGACGAGCCTTCCGCGTAGCCCGTGGTGCATGCCAGGATCGTGCCCTTCGCGTCGAGGACACCAAGCCAGACGAAGTCGGGCGTGGCGGACTGCAGCGAGGCGAGGACGCGGCGCCGCTCCTCCGCGGTGGTGGAGTAGGACCGGAGCGCCGCGAGCGATCCGGCGAACTGCAGCGCGCGGTAGCGTTCGAACAGTGCGCGGTCGAGTTTGTCTCCGAACTGCGCCGCCAGCGTCTCGAATCCGGCGCCTGTCTGGGCCTCGAGCGACCGCCGCAGTTGGTGCGACGCCGTTTCGGCGGTGAGGGCGGTGAAGAGGGCGAGGGTGGCGCCGGCCGTGCAGGCGGCGAACGCCCGGAGGCTGTGGCGCGGGTCGAAGACCCACCACCAAGGGCGCTCGGCGGAATCGGTCGCGGCGGCGGGCACGACAGGTCAGCGGCGGGCGACCTGGTCGCGCCAGAGCCAACGCATGATATCGGGGAAGATCGCGCCGCCGTGGCGGCCGTTATGGGCGCCGTCGCCCCATGCGTGGCGTACGTCGTAGCGCGGGCCCCCGGTGCGTTTCTCATCGGCGTTGCGGTTGGCCCAATCGAGCGCGGAAAGCATCTGTTGGTTGGCGAGAAACCAGTTGCCGTGGCTGTTGTTCAGGTCGTTGGAGCCGTCCTGCAGGAAGATGCGCAGGGGACGGATGGAGTTCTTGCGGATGAGCGCGGGGTAGAGGTCGCCCCCGGGCTGCATCGGGCGGCCTTCCTGCGCCGGGCGGTAGGCGATCGACGTGAAGCTGCCGATGAAGCTCACCACCTTGCGGAAGGCATTGGGCCGCTCCCAGCCGACGGTGAAGGCGCAGATGCCGCCTGAGGAGTTGCCTTGGATCGCGCGACGCTCCGGGTCTTCCGTGAGCTTCACGGTGCGAGCGACTTCCGGCAGGATCTCTTCCAGCAGGAAGCGCGCGTACTGGTCGGAGAGCGTGTCGTACTCGAAGGAGCGGTTGCTCCGCCCGGGGGTGCGCGCGTCGGGGGACGGGAAGGTGCCCGGGTTGATGAAGATGCCGACGGTGACCGGCATCTCGCCGCGGTGGATCAGGTTGTCGAACACCACGGGCACGCGGATCGTCCCGTCGGGCTTCACGCAACCGGCGCCATCCTGGAAAACCATCACCGCCGCCGGGGTGGATCCGTCGTACTGCGACGGAACGTAAACCCAGTAGTCGCGGGTGGTGCCGGCGAAAATGCGGCTCGACCAGGTGTGCTTCGTGACGCGGCCCTCCGGTACCCCGGGTTGGCGCTGGGCGTCGGGGCCGGGTTTATAGTCGTCGGCGGCGGGCAGCGTGACGGCGAGGCCGAGGAGCAGGGCGAGGAGGGCGTTGGTTTTTCCCATGGGGAGGGGGTGGTGGGAGCGTGAAAGGTGCTCGCGGGTTTCAGACGGGGCCGAACGGGCGGGCGCGCTGGCACAACTGCAGCGCGACGCCCCAGGGGTCGCGGAGCATGATGAGCAGGGAGCCGTCGGGCTGCGGGTCCTCCTTGAACAAGGTGGCGCCGGCGGTTTCCAACCGGGCCCGCTCGGCGCGCGCGTCGGCGGCCACGACGGCGACATGGAAAACGAGCGGATGATTGCGCGCGTGATCCGGCACGGGTGCCGCTGGATTGGTGTAGAGCTCCATGATCACTCGCCCGCCGTCGTCGGCGAGGAAGTGGGTGAAGGGCGGGACCTCGAGGCGGCGCGCCACGCGGAAACCGAGGTGGCGCACGTACCAGTCGGCCTGGGCGGGGGCGTCGGGCACGTTCAGCGCGAAGTGTTCGAATCGCATGCGGGGCGGGGCGACCGTGCGAGCGTGGCGGGATGGATGCAAGGCCGCGCGCGGCCGGGATTCGCGCCGAAAATTGCACGTTGTCCGCCCCTGCACCCGCGCCTACGGCTCTGGCGGTTCCCCATCATGCGTCGCACCTTCACGCTCTTGCTTCTCTCCCTCCTTGGCCCCGCGTTCGCCGGCCAACCGCCCGCGCGGCCGAACATCATCTACATCCTGAGCGACGACCTCGCCCAAGGGGATCTCGGCGCCTACGGCCAGAAGCTCATTCGCACGCCGCGCCTCGACCGCATGGCCCGCGAGGGCACGCGCTTCACCCAGGCCTATTGCGGCACCAGTGTGTGCGCGCCCTCCCGGGCTTCGCTGCTCACCGGTCTCCACACGGGCCACTCGCCGGTGCGCGGGAATTGGGAGGTGCAGCCCGAGGGCCAGTTGCCGCTGCCGGACTCGACCGTCACCGCGGCCCAGGTCCTGAAGTCCGCCGGCTACGCGACGGCCGCGATGGGTAAGTGGGGCATGGGGATGTTCGACACCACCGGGAGCCCGCTCCGCAAGGGCTTCGACCGGTTCTTCGGCTATAACTGCCAGCGCCACGCCCACTCCTATTT
>CAIUOU010000066.1 GCA_903900845.1 uncultured Opitutia bacterium | reverse complement strand
GCCGACCTGAATGCGGCGGTCCGCGTCGGGGACCGCTGGTGGATCGCCGGCGCATCGGGCACGCTGCTCACCCTGGACGACGCCGGGGAGTTCACTCCGGTCGATTTCCCCACCACCCAGAATCTCTCCGGCATCACCTACGCCGACGGCCGCTGGGTCGTCACCGGGCCGTACGTCGACGCCGCGACCCGCGAGGAGATCGGGTCGGTCTGGACCTCCACCGACGGCTACCGGTGGTCGGTGCAATTCACGAGTCCGCTCGACAACTTCAACCTCGGCTTTGTCACCCACGCCGCGGGCACGTGGCTAGCCGGAAGCACCGGTGGCCTGATCCTCACATCCACCGACGCGCTGACCTGGTCCCGGCGCAACTCAGGTGTCTCCATCGGGCTTCGCGGAGCTGCGCGCGGCGCCGAAACCTGGGTCGTCGTCGGAGGCGGCGGCCGCATCCTGACCTCACTCGACGGCGCGACGTGGACCTCACGCGCCAGCGGCGTGACCGGGAATCTCTCCGGCGTGGCCTTCAGTGAGGGTCGGTTCGTGGTGGTCGGGGCCGGCGGCGTCGTCCTGACCTCCCCGGACGGCGTCGAGTGGACCCGACGCACGTCGGGAGTGAGCGGCGCGATCAACGGCATCGCCCGCGTGCAGGGCCATTGGGTGGCAGCCACCGAGACCAACGGCGTACTGGTTTCGGCCGACGGCGAAAACTGGAACCCCGCCTCAACGGAAGGCCGCACCTTCAACGCATTGGCCGTGGCAGGCGATGGCGACCGCGGTCTGGTGTTGGGACGCGCCGGCGAGATTTTCGTGAATCGCAGCTCGCCCGCGGATTGGCGGCGATCGGGCGAGGGAGCGGCCGCCTCGCTCCTTGGTCTGGTCCACGCCGCGGGCCGGTTTGTCGCGGTCGGTCAGGCGACGGACCCCGTCTCGCGGGCGACCGTGCCTCCCGTGTTGTTTTCCGCGGACGGGGTGGTCTGGAGCCGGGCGAACCCCAACCCGGCTTTCGGCAACCTGAACGAGATCGCGCACGGTCGTCAGACCTATGTCGCGGTCGGCGACGCCGGGCGGATCTTCACCTCGGCCGACGCGGCGGTCTGGACCGCCCGCACCAGCGGAACCACGGCCGCCCTCTTCGCGATCGCGGCCGGCCCGGAACGCTTCGTGGCGGCGGGCGCCAACGGCGTCGTGCTTTCGTCCGCCGATGGTAGCGCTTGGGCCGCCGGCTCATCGGGGACGACCGGCACGCTGCGTTCCGCCGCGCACGGGGCGGGCCGATTTGTGATCGTGGGTGACGGCGGTCGCATCCTGCACTCCACGGACGGCACGACCTGGACCGCGGCGAGCAGCGGCGTGACCACCGCCCTGCAGGTGGTGTCCTTTTTCGAGGGCATCGGCTTTGTGGCGGCGGGCGACGCGGGTGCGATGATCGCCTCCCGGGAGGGGCTGGAATGGACCGGCGTCGAGACCGGCGTGGCCGAAACCATCAACGCGCTGGCCCGCACCCCGCTCGGCTATGTCGCCTCGGTGGGCACCAACGGCATGCTGCTGGTCTCGCCCGACGCCGCGGACTGGTCCGGCAGCACGGTGCCGGTGAACCGCGCCCTGCGCGGTCTGGCCGCGAGCGACGCGGCGATCGTCGCCGTGGGCGACCAGGGAGTGTCGCTCACGTTCGAGCTACTCGACAGCCGCGGGGCGCCGGAAGTCCGGATCCAACCGCAGTCCCAGGCGATCGGGCTAGGCGCCACCGCCCGCTTTACGGTCCAGGCGCGGGGCGCGGAGGGGGCCGTCTACCAGTGGTTCCGCGACAGCGTGGCGCTGCCCGGCGCCAACACCCCCGCGCTTGAAATCGTCTCGGCCGGCCCCGGGAACGCCGGCGCCTACTCCGTGCAAATCACCACCCGTGGCGGCGCCACCCGTAGCACGGCCGCCGCGCTCACCATCGGGCAAGTGGCCAACCCGGGCCGACTGGTGAATCTTTCCATCCTCACCTCGCTCGCCTCCGCGGACGACGAGTTCCGTTTCGGCGTGGTGGTCGGCGGCGCCGGCACCGCGGGCGGCAAGGCGGTCCTGATGCGCGCCGTGGGCCCGTCGCTCGCGGCCTTCGGATTAGGCGATGCCCTCGAGGATCCACGCCTGGAGTTCTTCACCGGCGCGACCGCCGTCGGCGGCAATGACAACTGGGGCGGCACCGCCTCGATCGCCGCCACCATGGCCGGCGTGGGCGCGTTCCCGTTCGCCCGCGCGGACTCGAGGGACGCGGCGATCTCGTTTCCCGCTCTCGCGAGCGGACCAAATTCCGCGCGCATCGCGGGCACCGGGCCAGGCGCGGTGCTCGCGGAGCTTTACGACGCGACGCCTTCCTCCCAGTTCACCGCGTCCACGCCCCGTCTGGTGAACGTCTCGGTCCTGAAGCATCTCGGCACCGGTGTGACCGCGGGATTCGTGATCGGCGGCGCCTCACCCCGTCGGGTCCTGGTGCGGGCCATCGGCCCCGGCCTGGCGATCTTCGGCGTGGGCGGCGCCGTGGTGGATCCCCGCCTGACCCTCTTCGCCGGCCAGAGCGAGCGCGGCGGCAACGACAATTGGGGCGGAGGCGCCCCACTGGCCGCCGCGTTCACGCAGGTCGGCGCCTTCGCGCTCGCCGCCGACTCCCGCGACGCCGCCCTCCTGGCCACGCTCGAGCCGGGAAATTACACCGTTGAGGTCAAAGGCTCGGCTGGCGCGACCGGCGTCGCCCTGATCGAAATCTACGAGGTGCCCTGAATCCACGGCTGTAAAATGCGTCCGCCCGCATGCCGCGGGCGTACCAATCGCATGCAAGCCCGTCTGCTTTCCTTCCTGCTCGGCCTGTTCATCCTTACTCCCGCCATGGCAACCGAACAGGCGTTCCCGCCGACCGCGAGCGGAGTGAGCGAACTCAAGACCCTGCCGGCGGGGGTGCTGCTCCGCTCTTCCGGGAAGGGCGAGTACTTCGATGGCGCCGACAACCTGTTCATGCCGCTTTTCCGCTACATCTCGCGGCACGACATCGCCATGACCGTGCCGGTCGAAGCGCGGATCCGTGACGCGGCGATGTATTTCTGGGTCGCCGAAAGCCAACAGGCCAAGGTCGCGGGCAGCGAGGGCGCGGTGGTCGTCGAGCGATTTCCCGAGCGCCGGGTCGCGAGCCGCGGAGCGCGCGGTTCCTATTCCCGCGAGAACTTCGAGCGCACCCGCGATGAAATCCTGACGTGGCTCGCGTCGCGTAACGACGTCGAGGCCGACGGCGAGCCGGTCGCCGTCTTCTGGAGCGGCCCGTTCACCCCGTGGTTCGTCAAGCGCTACGAGGTCCACGTGCCCGTCCGCCCACGCCGTCCGGGCGCCTGAACGGGTTTCCTCGCCGGCGCGCTCAGGCGAGTCGGATCGCCGCAGCCTGGGCACGCAGACAGAGCTCGGCCGCCTTGAAGGCGTGCTCTTGCGTCATCGCGTTCTCCGTGCGGTGGAGGCAGTCGAGGATGAACTCGCCGAAGAAGCGGTAGCCGACGCGCCCCGCGACGTTCACTTGGTACTCGCCCTTGCCGTCCACGATGAACACCTGGTTGCCCGCGCGGTCGCGCGTGAGGTCGACGTACTTGCGCAGCTCGATGAAGCCTTTCGTTCCGAGGATGAACGTGCGACCGTCGCCCCAGTTGCTCAGCCCGTCCGGGGTGAACCAATCCACGCGAACCTGGTTGGTCGCGCCGTTGTCCGCCACGAGCGAGGCCTCGCCGAAGTCCTCCAGCTCCGGGGTGTCCGGGTTGGCGAAATTACCGACCGCGGCGTGCGTGACGCGTGCGTCGCGCGCCCCGGCATAGGTGAGGAATTGTTCGCACTGGTGGCTGCCGATGTCGCAAAGAATACCGCCGTACCGCGCCTTCTGGAAAAACCACGCCGGTCGCGTACGCTTGTTGAGGCGGTGGGGGCCGAGCCCGACCACCTGCACCACGCGCCCCACGACGCCCTCACGCACCAGCTGCGTCGCGAACATGCCCGCCTCGGAGTGCAATCGCTCGCTGTAGTAGACGAAATACTTCCGGCCCGTGCGGCGCACGGCGGCCCGCGCCTGCTCCAGCTGCGCCAGGGTCGTGAAGGGCGCCTTGTCGGTGAAATAGTCCTTTCCCGCGTCCATCACCCGCAGGCCGATCGCGGCGCGGTCGGACGGAACCGCGGCCGCGGTGACGAGCTTCACAGCGGGATCAGCGAGAATCTCGTCCAGGGAGCGCGCCACCTTCACGCCGGGGTAGCGCGCGAGAAAGGGGGCGTGCTTGGCGGTGTCGGGTTCGAAGATCCACTTCAACGTGCCACCCGCCTCCGCGAGCGACGCGCATTGGCCGGAGATGTGACCATGGTCGAAGTGCGCGGCGGCGAAGACGAACTCGCCGGGCTTCACCACGGGCGCCGGCTTCGGGCCGGGAGCGTAGGGCCCCGGTCCGGCAGTTGGTTTCTCCGCGGCGCCGGCGCGCGAGACGGCGACGGCGGCGGCGGCGGCCGCGGGTGACTGGAGCAGGAAGCGACGGCGGTTCATGACGGGGCAGTTGGCGGGTTTCGTTTCAGCGGGCGGAGATCGCGTAAAGATGGGTCATCGTCGCGACGTACAACGTGCCATTGGCGGCGACGGGCGTCGCGCTCACACCGGCGCCGAGACTCACCTCGGCCAGGAGGCGCTTCTCGCGCGAGGCGGCGAACGTGAGGAACTCCCCGCGCCGCGTCGCGAAATAAACCTTGCCGTCGGCGACCAGCGGCGTGGCCCAGGACTCGCTTTTCACATCGTGTGTCCAGATCCCCGCACCGGTCGCCGCGTCGAGGCAGTGGAGGCGGCGGCCGGTGTCGGCGATGAACACGAGCCCTTCATGGATGACGGGACTGCTCATCACGTGTTGCACCAGCGGATAGGACCAAACCTCCCGCGGCGCGCCACCGGGGGCGGGCGGCTCGAAGGCCTTCAGCCACGCCTCGTTTTTTCCCCACCACAGATCACCTCCGAGGGCGACGTGTACCCGCCCGCCATGGATCACCGGCAGGCCCTTGATATTGCTGGGACTCTCGCGCCGGTTGGTCGTGAAACGGTGCACCTGGGACTTGGGGCCCTTCGGATCGCCGTCGTACTGCCAGAGTTTACGCAACTTCCGCACCTCGCCCGGAGGCGGCGCGTCGGCCAGCGGTTCGAACCCGTACACCACCCCGTCGCCCCCGCCGAACACGACCGTCTCGCGGCCGTTTTCCCGCAGCAGCGAGGGGGAGGACCACGTGCAATGAAAGATCCGCGGGCCGATCCGTTCATCGTCGACCGCGACCAGCCGGCCCGTGGCGCGCTCCAGCACGATCAGGCTGGGCGCCTCGGGTGATTCGATCTCACGGTGCGTGTCACCCACGCCGTTGGAAGTGTTGACGTAAAGGAACGCGCCATGGGCGAGGATCGAGGCGTGCGCGGAATCGTGCTGCCGCACCTTCAGGGAGCCGACCATGTCGAAAAGCCATAGGATGTCGGCGTCCGTCGGCGCCACCGGCACCGTCTCCTGCCCCGCCGCCGTCTGGTGCCGCGCCTCATCGACGAACGGCCCCTGGTTGCCGTTCGCCATGCCCCGCGGGTCCAGGCAGGCGACCTCCCCGCGGTTGGTGACGAGGTAGACGAGGCCGTCGTCCACCGTCGCGGGCGAGCAGATCCCCATGAAAGGCCAGTCCCAGAATTTGCTGGTGGTGATCTTCGGGACCACGAGCTGCCACAGGAGGGCACCGCTGCGCTCGTCGAGGCAGAGCATCACGCCGCGGTCCCCGTCGTGGCGCGGATCGCGCGGCACGCGGTTGTTGGTCCCCAGGTAAATGCGGCCGTCGGCTACGACCGGCGTCGAGTGGGTGTCGCTTCCCAGCCGCGCCGTCCAGCGCACGTTGGCGCCGGTTTTCGGATCAAACGTCTCGGGCAGGCCCCGCTCGGGCGAAACCATGTTGCGGGTGTGACGCTCGCCCCATTGCGGCCGGTCCCCGGCGACGAGCGGCGGTCCCAGCACGCCGGCGAACACACTCAGCAGGGTAAACACACGAAGGCCAGGCATGGGATTTTTCTCAGCGAGCCACCCAAACGAGGCAACCGCATTGATCCCCTCGCGCCCGGCGCGGCACATGCCTCTTAACTTCGCCGCACCCGCCACGTCGTCACCCGTGCTCCGCCGCCACCCCATGCCCATCCAAATCCTCTCCCCTCGACGTGATTTTCTCCGCCGCCTCGCCTGGACGGGCGCGCTCCTCACCACCCCGGGGCTTTTCGCCGAGCAGCTGGCGCGAACGCCGCGGCAGACCGAGGGGCCGTTCTATCCGGACCGCCTGCCGCTCGACACCGACAACGACCTGCTCGTGGTCAACGACGCCACCACCCCGGCGGCCGGCGAAGTCACGTGGCTTGGCGGGCGCCCGCTCGCCGCCGACGGCACCCCGGTGCGCAACGCCACGATCGAGATCTGGCAATGCGACCACCACGGCGTCTACCTGCACACCCGTTCCGGCGGGGACGCCACGAAGCGGGATCCGTATTTCCAGGGCTTCGGCCGCTTCGTGACCGGAGCCACCGGCGAGTACGTTTTCCGCACGATCAAGCCCGTGCCCTATCCCGGGCGCACGCCGCACATCCACCTCGCGGTGAAGATCCGCGGCCGCAAGGAACTCGTCACGCAAGGCTACATCAAGGGCCACCCGGGTAACACTCGCGACGGTATCTGGCGCGGAATCCAGGATCAGCGCCAGCGGGACTCGGTCACGCTGGACTTCACCCCGCTGGCGGGCTCGCGCGCGGGGGAACTCGCCGCACGCTGGGACCTCGTGCTGGGAACGACGCCCGAGTTGACTTAAAAACGCCGCCCTCCGGTCGCGTACGACCGGGGGCGACGGCTGAACGGCGAACGCTCAGTAGCGCTCGCTCCACATTCCATCCAACAGGGAGATCTGCGTGGGATTTAGCATCGTGCGCACCACCTCGCCGTGGCGGAGGAACATCGCGTTCATGCGATCCTTGATGTCCTCCGAATCGACGTCCTCCAGGCTGTTGATGATGCCAAGGTCGACCCGCTGACGCGCGCGGATCGCGGCGATCCGCTCCAACTGCCCATCACTCAACCCAAGCGTCGTCGCGAGCCAGCTGAACGGCTGGAGCCGCTCGACGAGGTTTTCGCCCAGGATCATGTCCACCCGGTCGCGTTCCTTCCGGACCCAACCCGCCAGCAACCCGCGCTGTTCCTCGGTCAGCACGTCCGAGACGAGAATCCCCTTGGCCTTTACGACCTCTGTGGTTCTCGCACGACGCTCCGCCGGAGTCAGCGAGGAGTCCTCGGCGATCTCGCCCAGTTCGGAACGTTGGCCTTCGCGGATCGCGGCGATCTCCTCCTCCTGCGAGAGCGAGAGATCGAGCATCCGACTGGCGGGATTTCCGGGCAGCAGCCGCTCGGCATGGTCCTCGGCGGCCAGCAACACGGCCGGTCCCGAGTACGGGGTTGTATTCTGAAGCGACTGGGCATGCAGGGCGGCGGCCCCGAAGGCCAGCGCGACGAGGCTAAGCGCCCCGATTGTCATCGTTTTCATGGCATTACGTTTCGTTTCCTGATCGGAACCCCGGCCGTCGTCCCTTCGTCGGCTTTCACCGGATCAGGGCGCCGTTGCGGTCCGGAGCCACCAGGGCGAACCATAGCACCGATCCTCCCACCAGCCATCGGTCATCGTGCGGACACGCCCGGACCGCGGTGGATCCGGAGTTCTTTCTGGCACGAGCGGATGCCCGGGGCATCCTGACCGCGACCCCGCCTCGCGTGAAAACACTCCGCCTTTCGCTGCTGATGTTCCTCGTGCCGTCCTTTCCGGCTGCCACCGCCGCGACGCCTGAGACCTGGCCCCAGTTCCGCGGCCCCGCGGCTTCCGGGGTGGCGCGCGCCGAACCTCCGGTGCGCATCGGCCCCGATGAGCCGCACCGCTGGAAAGTGCCGGTACCGTGGTCGCCCTCCTCGCCCGTGGTCTGGGGCGACACCCTCTATCTCACCACCTTCGGGGAAGGTGAGTTGCAGGTGCGGGCCCACGCCACCGCCGACGGATCGCTGCGCTGGAAACGCGGTTTCCGCCCGCCGGCCGTCGAGGAGCACCACCGCTCCGATGGCAGCCCGGCCGCCTCGACACCCGCGACGGATGGTCGCCACGTCGTCAGCTACTTCGGATCCTTCGGCGTCGTCTGCCACGACACCGCGGGCCGGGAGCTGTGGCGACGGCCGATGCCGGTCGCCGCAAGCGGCGGAAAATTCGGCACCGGCACCTCGCCTGTGATCAGTGGCGATCGCGTGCTGCTCAACCGCGATGTCCACGAGGGCTCCTCCCTGCTCTGCCTCGACCTCGCGACCGGTCGCACCCGGTGGGAAACACCCCGGCCCGAGTCCGCCGGCAGCTTCGGCACCCCCGTGGTGTGGAGCGCGACCGGAAACGACGAGGTCGTGGTCGCGGGCACCGCGCAATTGAAGGGCTACGACCTGCGCACCGGAGAGGAACGCTGGGTGCTGCGCGGCGTCGCGGGCGTCGTCTGCACGACCCCCGTGCTCGGGGAAGGCCTGCTGTTCTTCGCCGCGTGGTCGCCGGGACAGGCCGACTCCCCCCGCCAACCATGGGAGGAGTTCCTGCGCCGCCACGACCGGAACGGTGACGGCATCGTCGAGCTTGAGGAAATCGACGCCACGCGCCGGGACTACCTGCGTGGCATGGACCGCAACCGCGACGGTCGCTTCACCCGGGAGGACTGGGATCTGCTCAAGGCGGGGGACGCCCGCGCGGAGAACGTGCTGGTCGCCGTGCGCCCGGGCGGCCGGGGAGATATCAGCGAGACGCACGTCGCGTGGAAGTACCGCCGCGCCCTGCCCTACGTCCCCTCGCCGCTCTATCACGCGGGCCGCCTTTATTTTGTGCGCGACGGAGGCCAGCTGACCTGCCTCGACGCACGCACCGGGGAGCCGGTGTACGCGCAGGAGCGTCTCGGCCCCACCGGCAACTACTACGCCTCCCCGGTCCTCGCGGCCGAACGGATCTACCTCGCCTCGCTCGCGGGCAAGCTGACGGTGATCCGCGCCGGCGGAGCCAAGCCCGAGATTCTGCACCAAGCGGATTTCGGGGCGCGCATTCTCGCCACCCCGGCACCGGTCGGCGACCGGATGTACGTGCGCACCGCGACGGATCTCTGGGCTTTCTGAAACCTCGTTTCCTCCAAGCCATCACTCTCCTCCCATGCAAACCCGACAACTTGGCCGTACCGACCTCCATCTAACCCCGCTCGGCTTCGGAGCTTGGGCGATCGGCGGCGGAAACTGGGTCTTCGGCTGGGGCAGCCAGGACGATCGCGACAGCATCGCCGCCATCCGCGAGGCGCTGGAGCTGGGCATCAACTGGATCGACACCGCCGCGGTTTACGGCCTCGGACGTTCCGAGGAGGTCGTCGCCCGCGCCCTGGAAGGCGTTTCCCCGCGGCCGCTGATCTTCACCAAGTGCGGCCGCGTCTGGAATGAGCGGCGTGAGGTCGGAAAGGACATCTCCGCCGCCAGCATCCGGCGCGAATGCGAGGCCAGCCTGCGTCGCCTCGGGGTGGAGACGATCGATCTCTACCAAATCCATTGGCCCGAGCCCGACGAACGCATCGAGGAAGGCTGGACGGAGATCAACCGCCTGCGCACGGAGGGCAAGGTGCGCTGGGTCGGCGTCTCCAATTTCAACGCGGCGCAGCTGGAGCGGGCCGAGCGGATCGCACCGGTTGCCTCGCTGCAGCCGCCCTATTCGATGCTGCGGCGCGAGATCGAGCCCGCCGTGCTCCCGTGGTGCGCGGCGCACCGCACGGGCGTGATCGTCTATTCGCCGATGCAGTCGGGGCTGCTCACCGGCGCCTGGACGCACGAGCGCCTGTCCGCGCTGCCGGCCGACGATTGGCGGCGGGACAAGAACCGTCACTTCCAGGAACCGTTGTTCTCGCGCAATCTCCGGCTCGTAGAGGTGCTGCGCGGCATCGCGCTCCGGCTCGGCGCCACGCCCGGCCAGATCGCGCTCTCGTGGACGCTCCGTCATCCCGCCGTAACCGCGGCAATCGTCGGCGCGCGCCGCGCCGGCCAGCTCAGGGAACTGCTGCCGGCGGCCGGGCTGAAGCTCGCCCCAGAGGATCTCGCGGCGATCGACGCCTTCCTCGCGGACAACCCGGAGTGAGCGGGCGAGCCTAGCGTGCGGCCTTCAGGATCTCGGCCACGCAGACCGCCCCGAAGGCCAGGAGGGAAAGCACCAGCGCCGCATTGCCCGCCCGGCCGTTGGCCAGCGTGCCCATCCACTCGCGGCGGTTGTTCAGGTAGAGCAGCGTCGCCGCAAGAAACGGCATGACGAAAGCACCGGTGATTGAGAACGCCACGACGACCGCGACCGGTTCCTTGTGCCAGAGCAGCAGGAGCGGCGGGCCGGCGAGAAACCCGAGCGCGCCGAGACGCACCGCGCGCTCCCGGCCGTGGTTCACCCCGACTTTACCGCCGGAGGCTCCGCGCCACGCGTCGACGATGTCGGTGTAGATCTGCGGCACGCCCTGCCAGACGCCGAGCATCGCGGTGAACACGGTGCACCAGAAACCCAGCAGAAAAACCACCCTCGCCCAGGGCCCCGCGACGGCGCCCAGCCGATCGGCCACGTCCAGCGCGAGGCGGGCACCCCCGCCGCGCGCCTCCACCCCCGCCGCGATCACCACGAGCGCCACTCCGAACAGCCCCGTGAAAACATACGCCAACCGCACATCCGACCGCACGGCTCCCAGTCGCTCCGCTCCGCGCCAGCCTTCACCCCGCATCCAGTAACCGTAGCAGATGACCGTGAGGCTGCCTCCGATGCCGCCCAGCAACGCCAGCACCTGCGCAGCCCCTCCAGGCGGAATCATCGGCACGGCCAGACCGCCGAGCAGCTCGCCCAGCGAAGGCGCCGCCAGCACCGCGCAACCCAGCACGCAGACCGCCATCACGGCGACGAGCGCCTTCATCACCTTCTGGAAGCGCGTGTACCGGTTACCCGCCACCAGCGCCGCCGCGACCAGCGCGTGCGCCGCTCCCCACTGCGCGGTCGCGCCGAAGCCGGCCAGACTGGCCCCGGCGATCCCGCAAGCGCTGCTGAGCGACGCTCCCACCATGAAAGTCCAGAACACCAGATACAGGCCGAACCCCGCACCCGCCCACCGCGGCAACCGGGTCACCCAGGCGCGCGCGATCGTCTCACCCGTCGCCAGCTGCCAGCGCGCCAGCGCCTCCGTGACCACGTACTTCAGGACCACCGTCAAGACCACCGCCCACAGTAGCGTGAGCCCGAAGCGCATGCCGGTGACCGACGCCACCACCACATCCCCCGCCCCAATCCCCGACGCGGCGAGGAGCAGGCCCGGCCCTAGGGAGCGCCCGCGCGGCGCCTGCAACGGCTGCTGGGCCGGCTCCGTCATCGTGCAGCCTCGGCCAGCAACGCCACCAGCGTCCGCCCCAGCTCCAGCCGGTCCTCCTCTGTCGGATCACGGGCCAGCTTCCGGCCCGGCCCGATCCGCGTCTCCAACAGCATCATCGGAACCCGCGCCTCCACCCAGATGGCGTTCGTGGTGTTCCGGGGGCCTCCGCCTCCCGCGGGCGTCACCGCCAGTTTCGGGCGGGACGGATCGAATGTGCTCCGCGTCAACGCCAGCTCATGGAAGCGCGTCATCCGCGCCAGCACCGCGTCGTCATCCGCCATCGTCTCCAGGTATTCCCCGGTTTCAGTGTTGTGCAGGTTCAGCGCGAGGTCGATCGGCTGGCGCGCATGCCGTTCCAGCATCGCCCGTTTCACATGCCAGATCTCCGGCGCGCGGACGCGCCAACGTTCGTCGCGCGGGTCGGCTTCGTCCCAATGCCGGTTGGGATCAAACCCGTTCGCGTTGAAGCGCACCTCTCCTCGGGCGACCGAGTCGGGATTGATCATCGGCAAGAACCACAGGACGTTTCCCGCCCGGAGGCGCGCCGCCACCGGGTCTCCGGAAAGCGCGAACCGCAGCGCCCCCTCAAGGATCCGCGAGGTGTCGGCTTCCCATGCGTGCTGGCGGGCCTGCATCCAGATCACGCGCTTGCCGGCATCTGGCACCCCGCCATCGGTCACCCGCACCAACTGCAGCGGCCGCCCGAGCACGGAACGTCCGATCTCCTCCACCCGCGCGTGCGGGCTCCGCCCGGCCTCGTCCACGAGCGCGTGCGCCCGACCCGCCGGATACGGGGGAATATGCGCCAGCCAGAGCGTGGCGGCCCCCGCGGGCAGGGTGAAGCGCACTTCCTTCCGCTCCGCATCCCACGCGGCGTTCTCGACGTGTGTCCAACGTTCGCCGTCGCGGCTCATCACCGGGCGATACCAGGCCCCCGCCCACGAGATCACCGGGCGGTCGTTGTATTCGCCGTCGAAACCAGTGACTCGCACCGTCACCGCGCGCCCCTCCAACTGGTCCATCCTCACCGCCCACCAGGTGGTCTGGCGGTTGCGGCCGCGCGCGTCCTGCTGCCCGCGGGGCCGGACCCGGAACTCCGTCTCCCCTAGGACCTCGACCAATCCGACCGATGCCCCTTCCCAAGCGGTGTTGAATAGCACCGGCGGGGTCGCGGGGGCGGCGGCGCCGATCCCGGCGCGAAGGAAAACCGTCAGCAGGATCAGCGGGGCGAGCCGTCTCATTTGCCGTACCAAAGCGGCCCGGCGCGCGGCGGCGACTCTTTCCGCGCATCCGGGCGAGGCATACGGCGCAAACGACAGCTGCCAACCGGTTGCGCCGTCTCCGGACACCCACGCCTTGTCACGCGAAGATCGATACCAATAAATTCCTGCCATGCCTTTGACCCCGGATGTCCTGCTACCACGGCGCGACGCCATCCTCGAAGCCGTGGCCCGCGTGGCGGATGTCATGGCCACCGCGGGCCCGTGGCGGGAACGCGTGCCCGGCGCCCTCGCGCTTCTCGGCCGCGCGACCGGCGTCAGCCGGGTCTACATTTTTGACGTGACGGAGAACGCGGCGGGACGACAGATCGTCAGCCAGCGCTTCGAGTGGGTGGCCGAGGGCGTCGCGCCGCAGATCGCCGCGCCGGAACTGCAGGGCCTGGACTTGATCGAGGCTGGTTTCTCGCGCTGGGGCGCTGACCTCGCGGCGGGTCGCGCGGTGTTCGGCGACGTCGGGGAATTTCCCGAAAGCGAACGCCCGCTGCTCGAGATGCAGCAGATCCTCTCGCTCCTGATCCAGCCGATCTTCGCCGGCGACCGCTGGTGGGGTTTCATGGGCTTCGACGCCTGCGCCGCGCGCCAGGAGTGGAGCCGCGTCGAGGTGGACACCCTCCGCATCGCGGCCCGCACCATCGGCGGCGCGATCCACCAGCAGGACCGGGAGGCTGACATGCGCCGCCGCGTCGAGTTGCTGTCGGAGGCCGTCATCGACACCGGACCCGACGGCGCCGTGCGGTACGTCAACGCGGCCTGGCAAAAGCTCCTGGGACGCGGGCCGCAGTCCGCCCTCGGCCGCCCGCTGACGGAGTTCGTGCACCCGGAGGACGCCGGCGTGCTCGATCGTATCGTGGGCGAGGCGCAGAGCGCCGGCGGTCCGGTGCGCGGCGAGTTGCGGATGCGCCGGGAGGACGGGACGGGCTGCGCCGTGGTCCTGGCGGTCACGCCCCTACCCCAGGGCGGACTGGTTTGCGCCGCGCATGACGTGACCGCCTGGCGGGAACGGGAGGCGGCCATCGCGGCCACGCGGGCGAAAAGCGAGTTCCTCGCGAAAATGAGCCACGAGCTTCGCACCCCGCTGAACGCGATCATCGGGCTCGCCTACCTCACGGCCCAGGGAAACGTCCCGGAGCCGCACGCCAGCCACCTCCGCAAGATCGAGCGGGCGAGCCGCGGACTCCTGACAACCATCAACGACGTGCTCGATTTCTCCAAGATCGAGGCGAACGCCATGACGCTCGAGCAGGAGCCGTTCGCCCTCGCCGCACTGCTGGCGGGAGTGGAGAGCGTGGTGCTGCCGCTGGCCCGCAAACAGGGCCTCAGCTGGAACATCGAGGTGGAGGCGGGAGCACCCGCCGGTCTGGTGGGCGACGTGGCGCGCCTCGAGCAGGTGCTGATCAATCTCGCCGCCAACGCGGTCAAGTTCACCCACACCGGATCGGTGAGCGTGCGGGTGACGGTCGAGTCCGCGGATCTGGAACGCGCGACGCTGCGTTTCGAGATCACGGACACCGGCATCGGCATGACGCCCGAGCAGGCGGAAACCGTGTTTGAGACTTACCGACAGGCGGAGAAGGGCACGCCGCGCCGCTTTGGAGGAACCGGGCTGGGCCTGGCCATCGCGAAGCACCTGGTTGAAGCGATGGGCGGACGGATCGCGGTGCGCACCGCGCCGGGTGCCGGCAGCACCTTCACGGCCTCGGTGCCCTTCGCCCGGGCTCTCACCGACGAACCATCAGCCCTGCTGGCGGATCACGCGCCCCGCTCCGCGCTGCCGCCCCCCGGGTCCCTGCAGGGAAAACGCGTCCTTCTGGCGGAGGACAACGAGTTCAACCAGGAAATTTTCATCGAGCTCATCGGCCGGACGGGCGCCGAGGTGGTGCTCGCGCAGGACGGAGCCCAGGCCGTCACCCGCTGGCGGGAGGCCGGACCGTTTCACCTGGTGCTCATGGACCTCCACATGCCGGAGATGGACGGTCTCGAGGCCACGCGTGAGATCCGCCGGCTCGAACGCGACGGCACGCGCATCCCGATTGTCGCGCTCACGGCCAACGTGACTCCGGCGGACCGCGAGAATTGCCGCGCGGCCGGCATGGACGATTTCCAGGCGAAGCCGATTGTGCCCGAAATCTTCCTCTCGCGGTTCGCTTCGTGGCTGAATTGAGGCGCCGCCCACCGCGATCCGGTCCTCACCGTCACACGGCCGGTACCCCTGCTGCCACGCGTGATGACGTGATTCCGGGTGCTCCATCCGGACCCTCTCGATCCGCCAGCCACGCGGCCTCGCTGACGAGTTGGAAAAGCACCGCCCACCTCCGGCGTCCACCGCTCCCCAAGGCCGTCGCCGCGAGGATCCCGCTCGTTTGCGTCCCGCTATCGCCCGCCGGTGATCGCGGTTTCGAGCCGGCGCGCGAATTCCCCGGAAGCGAGGCGCGGCCCGAACCAGTCGCCCGCCAGGACGGTCAGGTCCGAACCGGGCGGGAACATCCACGCCTTGTCCGCGCGCGTGAAGGGCTCCGATCGCGTGCCGCACAATCCTGGTCGTCGCACCGCTTGCAGCTTAACTTCGAGCCCGTCGGTGATCATCACGTCGGCCCGTCCTTCCAGGATCTCGTCGAAGATCGTGCGGTTGTCGGGAAAAACCCGGATCGAGGCCCGCCGCAGATTCGCCCGCGCGAATCGCTCGTTGGTGCCGCCGGGGTTCACGACTACCCGCACGCCCGGCTGGTCAATGCCCTCCAGGCGGGAGAACCGCTCCCGGTCGGCGCACCGCGCGATCGGCGTCTTGCCGTCGCTCCAAACCGCCGGCCCGAAGGCGGCCCGGATCCGTCGCTCCTCCGTCACGCTGATGCCACCCGCCGCGAGATCGAACCGCCCCGACGAAAGGTCGTCCATCAGTCCCGGCCAGCTCGTGCGCACAAATTCCGCGCGCAGTCCGTGCGCCGCCGCGAATTCGCGCGCCAGGTCGACGTCGAGCCCGCGTAACTCGCCGCCGCTTTCCTCGCTGAAGGGGGCATAGTCGCCCGTGAGACCAACCAACACGAGGCCGGTACGCCGCAGGCCGGCGATCGACGCAGGAGCGGTGCGACGCAAATCTCCGATCACCTCCAACAGCCGGTCGCCCAACTCCGGTGGCAATGACCAGCGGACCCGCACGGTCTCGACCCGCGCGGTCACGGTCTCACGTTCGCGGGAACTTCCGCCGGCGGCCGCCACGCGTTGCATCGCGGCCAGCATCTCCTCGCCGAGACGATCAAGCTCCGGACGAAGCACCCGCTCGAGGTCCCGTGCCTCCTCCGGCGCCGCCCCGCCGGCTTCCCAGACCGCGATCAGACGCTCCTGCACAGCCCGGGCCGCGGCGATCTGCGCCTCCAGAAAGTTCCGGGCCGCGACGCGCTCGACCCCCACGTACGCTCCGCTGCTTTCCCAACGGTCGAGCAGATCCTTCTCTCGCGCCGGATCCGCCACCGGCTGCCCGCGCGCCCGCTTCCACGCCGCGACCTCCGGCATCAGCGCGAGCCGCCGATCGAGCAGCGCGACCAGCGCCTCCACGCTTTGCGCGGTGTCGACAAAACGAGCCGGCTCCCGGGCGCCGGCCAGCAGCGGCAGCACGACCAGCAAGGAAAGAATCCGGAACCCCATGGCGCCGAACCTGCCGGTGACACCGGCATGAAACAAGCGCCGCGCTCCGGATTTCCGGTTGCCGGGAAAGCGGCGCACGTTGGTGATCGGGGCCCGCCTCACCGCCGCCGATGCCTGCCCGCTCAACCCCAGCCACCACCCCCGCTGAACACATCCCGGGGGCCGACCCCGCGCGGCGCGGTCCAACTCCGTGAAGGGGATTTCCCGCACCGTCGCAATCCTGAGCGCATTCGCGCTGGGCGGACTGCTTCCGCAGGCGGCACCGTTGGCGTGGCTGATCCGCTGGCTGGTGATGACGATGCTGTTTCTAGTTTTTCTGCAGACCCGCCTGTCCCGGTCGTCACTCCAGCGAAGCCACTTCATCCTGCTGGCCGCCAACCTCGCCATGGGATTCGCGTCGTGGCGGATCGGCCTCGCCCTTGGCGGCCCGGAAGTCGGCCTCGCCGCGTTTTTCTGCGGCATCACCCCCACCGCGATCGCCGCGCCGGTGATCGTGAGCTTCCTCGGCGGCGCCGTGGATTACGCGGTCGCGAGTTTTCTGCTCACCAATGTCACGGTGGCCGCATTGCTGCCCCTGATGCTCCCGATCGTGCTGGGACGCGCGACCCCCGAGGCATTCGCGCAGGTCGCGGGCTCGGTGGGCCTGGTCGTATTCGTGCCCCTCGCCCTCGCCCACCTGCTGCGCGCGCTGCACCCGGCGGCGGGCTCGTGGCCGGCGCGGCTGCGCAACACGTCATTCGCGCTCTGGGTCACCTCGATCTTCCTGATCACCGCGAAGACCTCACAGTTCATCCGCGAGAACGCCGCGGGCGTGCACGGTCTGGTGGCGGCGATCGCGGCCGCATCGCTGCTCGTCTGCGTCGCGAGCTTCACGCTCGGCCGGTTGATCGGTGGCCGCGCGTTCCCGCGCGAGGCGAGCCAGTGTCTCGGGCAAAAAAACACCACCTTCACCATCTACCTCGCCCTCGCCTACTCCAGCCCGCTCGTCGCGCTCGGCCCCACGTTCTACGTGCTCTGGCACAACTTGTGGAACTCTTGGCAGCTGCACCGCGCCGCGCGGCCCACGGCCACGCCGGGCCCGGCTGCGCGCCCGGAAGGAAATTGACCGCGGGCCCGAGCCCCGTGGCTCAGCCGAGCACCTTCAGCAGGCGCTCGAGTTCGTTGCGCTTCGCCTGCTGGTCGGCCAACTGGCGCCGCGCACCTTCGAGCACGGCCGGCGGGGCCTTGCTCACGAACGCCTCGTTGGCGAGCCGCGCCTCGGTTCCGGCGATGTGCTTCGCCAGTTGCTCGAGCTCCTTCGCCAACCGGGCCTTCTCCGCGCCGGCATCCACCGCGCTCGCGAGATCGAGGTAGGCCGTGCCCAACGGGGTGACCACCGCCGGGGCCGCATCGACCTTTTCCCGCCGCTCCACCTTCGCCGCGCCCGCCATGCGGACGAGCTTCGCGAGATTCGCGGCGATGACAGCCCAGTCGGCATCGGTCGCCGTGACGAGGAACGTGACGTCGCGCCGGCTGGCCAGGTTGTGGTCGGCCTTGAGCGCGCGCACCTGCGAGACGAACTGCTTCAGTCGCTCCACCGTCGCCACCGCGGCGCGATCGATGACGACCCCTTTCAGCTGGGCGACGGAGGCCAATCGTGATGGATCATCCAGCCGAGCGTCCTCCATGAACGTCCCGGGCGCGCCGTAGCCCAACTGCGCCCAGAGCTCCTCGGTGATGAACGGGATGAACGGATGCAGCTGCAGGAGCGTTTGCCGCAAAACGAGATCCTGGATGGCGAGACAGGTACCCTTCGTCGCCGGATCCTGGAGCTTTGCCTTGGAAACCTCCACGTACCAGTCGCAGAAGTCGTTCCAGAAAAACCCGTACAGGGCCTGCGCCGCGGCGCTGAACTCGAACTCGGCGAAGCAACGGGCGACCTCGCGCGAGGTCGCCAGCATGCGGTCGAGAATCGCGTGGTCGTCGGCGTCGAACCGCGCGGGCTCCAGCCGGGCGAGGATCGACTCCACCGACGAATTGTCGCCCGCCGGGCCGCTCATCTGCCGGAAGCGGCAGGCGTTCCAAAGCTTATTGCAGAAGTTCTTCCCGCTTTCGATGCGGTCCTCCTGAAAGCGGATGTCCTGCCCCTGCGGGGCAATCGACACGATCCCGAGACGGAGCCCGTCGGCCCCGTACTTTTCGATCAGATCGAGCGGATCGGGCGAGTTGCCGAGCGATTTGGACATCTTGCGACCCTGCGAGTCGCGGATGATCCCGGTGAAATAGACGTGCCGGAACGGGATGCGGCGCTCGATCGGCTCGCCGGGACGCATGAACTCCAGGCCGGCCATGATCATGCGCGCCACCCAGAAGAAGATGATGTCCGGCCCCGTCACCAAGGTGGTGGTCGGGTAGAAATGATCCAGCCCCTGCTTCGCCTGCGCCTCGCGGTCGGGCCAGCCGAGCGTCGCGAACGGCCAGAGCCACGACGACGCCCACGTGTCGAGGACGTCGTCCTCCTGCGTCCAATTCTCCGGGTCGGCCGGGCCCTCGAGGGAGACATGCACCTTGGCGGGATCGCGCAGGTCCCGCTCGGTCAGCTTCTCGCGATCGACTCCCTTGCGGTACCACACCGGGATGCGGTGGCCCCACCAGAGCTGACGGCTGATGCACCAATCCTGGATGTTTTCGAGCCAGTGCAGGTACACCTTGGTCCAACGCTCGGGATGAAACCGGATGTGACCGTCGCGCACCGCGGCCTTGGCCTCCTCGACGCGCGGGTAACGCAGCCACCACTGCCAGGTGAGACGCGGCTCGATCGGCACGTCAGCCCGCTCGGAATAACCGACATTATTGGCGTGGCTCTCCTCCGCGAGGAGCGCCCCGGAGGCCTTGAGCAGCTCCGCGGCCCGCTTCCGGCCCGCGAACCGCTCCATTCCCGCGAGCTCCGGCCCGGCGAGCTCGTTGAGCACGCCGTCGGCGCGCAGCACGTCGATCACCGGCAGCTTGTGGCGGGAACCGATCTCGAAGTCGGTCTTGTCGTGCGCCGGCGTAATCTTAAGCGCGCCGGTGCCGAATTCGCGGTCCACGGCCGCGTCGGCGATGATCGGAATCTCCGCGGCGGGCCCGAGCGGGCGCCGCACCATTTTTCCGACCCAACCGGCATAACGGGGATCCTCGGGGTGCACCGCGATGGCGACGTCACCGGGAATGGTCTCCGGGCGGGTGGTCTTCACCTCCACGAAAACTCCGGGGGCATCGACGCGCTCGTAGCGGACACGGTAGATCGTGCCGCTGACGGGCTTCATGATGACCTCCTCGTCACTGAGCGCGGTCTGCGAGACCGGGCACCAGTTCACCATACGCTTACCGCGGTAGATGTGCCCCTTGTGGAAGAGGTCGGCGAACACCGTGAGGACCGCGCGCGAGTAATGCGGGTCCATCGTGAACTGCGTGCGGTCCCAGTCGCAGGAGGCGCCCAGCCGGCGCAGCTGCTCGAGGATGATCCCGCCCTTCTCGTGCCGCCACTCCCACACCTTCTCGAGGAACTTCTCCCGTCCGAAATCATGCCGCGTTTTCTTCTGCTTGCGCAGCTCGCGCTCGACCACGGTCTGCGTGGCGATGCCCGCATGGTCGGTGCCGGGCAGCCACATCGCGGAACGCCCCTCGAGCCGCGCGCGGCGGATCAGCACGTCCTGCAGCGTGTTGTTCAGCACGTGGCCCATCGTGAGCACGCCGGTCACGTTCGGCGGCGGGATCACGATCGTGTACGGATCGCGCCCGGCGTCGACCCGGCCCGCAAAGGCGCGCGCCGCCAGCCAGCTGGCGTACCACTTCTTCTCCACATCCCGCGGCTCGTAGCTCTTGGTGATCTCGGACATTGGCGGTTCTCGGTTTTAAACCGGCGAGAAAACGTCCCGCCCGAGGGCGACGCAAGCGGTTATCCGGCCGCGAAAGGCGCGGCGCCGACACTGACCTGCCCGACCGCGACGGATCACGCCGTGCGGCAGCCGACCGTCAGCAACACGTTCGCCCAGAGCGCCTGGTCGGCCGTCTGGATCGTGAGAACGTGGTCCGGCGACTCGACGGCCTGGTAGAACTCCCACTTGGAGATCGGCGTGATCGGGGCCCGCACCCCCGCGGCCCGGGCGATCTCGCGGTACTCGGCCCAGGCCTTCGGCTCACCCGCCCCGGCGTAAGGATCATCCGGCGGAATACCCATCGTGTTCACCTCGTCGACCGGCAGCGCGCTCAGCACGGCGCGCAGCGCCTGGGAGACGGTGATCACGCCCGGGGAGAGGTTCAGGGAAACAACCCGGGCGTTGGGCCCCTTCTTGGTCGAGGCCGGGTAATTGCCGTCGGCCAGCAGCACCTTGGCGTGATGACCGGCGCGCGCGAGGACCTCGGAGATCTCGGGGTGGATGAGCGTGTGCTTGAGCATGGTTGGAAAATCAGGGACCGGCCGTCACGCGGCGGTAACTCGCGATGGTCTGCTCCGCCGCTTGCTGCGCGGCAGGCCAAGCGAAGACCTCCGCCGAAAGGTAGCCGGCGTAGCCGATCTCACGCAGCGCGGCGACGACCGGCGCGAAATCCGTATGGCCCAAACCTGCCGCGCGGCGGTTCGAGTCGGCGAAATGCACGTGCCCGACGCGGGGCCCGGCATGGCGCAGCGCCGCGGCGATGTCGGCCTCCTCGATGTTCATATGGAACAGGTCGCAGAGCAGCCGCACGCCGGGCGCTCGCACCGAGTCGACCAAGTCGACCGCCTCCGCCGTGTTCACGCAGAGGTTGGTTTCGTAGCGGTTGAGAAACTCATAGAGCAGGATGGTCCCGCGCGCATGCGCCCTCGGCCCCAGTTCCTCCAACGCCTCGCGGAGCCAGCCCAGCGCCTGCGCGCGCGTCACCGGCGCGTCGGCGCGTCCTTGCATCGAACCGATGATCGCCGGCGCCCCGAACCGCGCCGCAAGGTCGATCACCGCGGCCACAAACTCCACGGCACGCCGCCGCACCGCCGCGTCGGGATCCGTCAGGCGCAAGCGATGGCGAACCCAGCCAGCCCCGGTGCCGATCGCGGCGACCTTCAGTCCGTGCTGCGCGCACAGCGCCGCCAACTCGTCGCCATCGGTTTCCGCCGCCGACGAGGGGAAAACCTCCACCGCGTCGAATCCCAATGCCGCCGCCCGCGCGAAGGCGTCCGCCAGCCCCTCGGAAAAGACAAACGGCCCCGCGCGCGTTTCCGGCACGAGGGTGACGGTGATGGCGGACTTCATCGGGAAACTCGGTCGCCGCCCGACTCAGGCGCCGGCCCGGGCCTTGGCGTCGGCTTCGATCAGCGCGATCAGGTGGTCGAGCGTCCGACGCACGCGGGCCTTAACCGCGGGCAATTCGGCCGCGGTCGCGACCTGCTCGTTGGCGAAAAGGTAGAACTTCATCTTCGGCTCGGTGCCGCTGCCACGCGCGGCGAACGAGTAGCCGTTCGCCAGTGCGACGAGATAAAGATCCTGCGAAGGGATAACCTCGCCGTCGGCGTCCTCGAAGCGCTCGCGCCCGAAATCCTGGAAGCGCGTCACGGCCACGTCGCCGAACGCCCGCGGCGGGCTGCTGCGGTACGAGTCGAGGATGCGGCGAATGCGCGCGTTGCCACTCGCACCCTCGTAGTAGAGGTTGATCACGCCCTCGAGGTAGAAGCCGTACTTGAGGAAGAGCTGGTCGAGGTGCTCCGCGACCGTGAGGCCGCGCGATTTCACCCACGCGCATAGCTCGGCGAACATCACGCAGGCCGAGTTGCCGTCCTTGTCGCGCACGAGGTCGTTGGGCAGGTACCCGTAGCTCTCCTCGCAACCGAAGACGTAGAATGTGCTGTGCTCCAGCAGCAGGCGCGCGCGCTCCGCGAAGGGCGTCGCCTCATAGTCGAAGCCAGGGCCGAGCGCGGCCTTCAGGCGGTCCTCGTAGCCGCGGATCTTCGCCGCGATCCATTTGAAGCCGGTCAGCGTGTTGATGACCTTCACGCCGTGCCCGCGGCCGACCGCGTCCTGCAGCTGCGTTGTGACAAAGGTCTTGATGATCGCCGCCCGCGGCGAGCCGGCCGCCGGGATCCACCCGAGTTCCTTGTACTTGGTGAGCCGGTAATCCGCCAGCAACGCGCCGATCTGGTTGCCCGTGAGCAGCTCCATCCGCCCGTCGCGTCCTCGCACCGCGCAGCCCATGCGGTCGCAATCGGGATCGGTCGCGAGCACGAGGTCCGCCCCGTTCTTCTCCGCCAGCGCCACCGCCCGCGCGAGCGCCTCGGCGTTCTCTGGGTTCGGAGACTTCACCGTGGGAAAGCGAGCGTCGCCCTCCAGCTGCTCCGGCACGGCGGTGACTTCGCATCCCGCGCGGCGCAACAGTGGCAGCGAGTGGATCGCGCCCGTGCCGTGGATGTTGGTGAACACCACCTTCAGGCCGGCCGCCGCGAAAACCTTCGGATCGAGCACCGCCTGCGCGGCCACCGCGAGATAGGCGTCGTCGGCGTCGCGCCCGAGGGTCGTCACGCCCTCGAGGCTCGGCGCCAGATACCCGACCGTCTCGGCGAGCGGCACCAGATTCACCTGATCGACAATGCCGCGGTCGTGCGGCGGCACCACCTGCGCGCCGTCGTCGAAGTAGGCCTTGAACCCGTTGTCGTGGGGCGGGTTGTGGCTGGCGGTGATGACCACGCCCGCGTGGGCCTTCAGCCAGCGCACCGAGAAGCTCAGCTGCGGCGTCGGCCGCGGGCCGTCGAAGATGAACGCCTCGCCACCGAGCCGCGTCCACGTCGAGGCTGCGAGGTCGGAGAAATGACGCGAAAAGTGCCGCACGTCATGCGCGATCACGAGCCGCGGACGTCCCTTGAAACCCCGGCCCGCGAGATGCGCCGCGGCGTGCCGGTAAAGCCCGACGACCGCGCGCACCAGTGTGAAGTCATTGAGCATGTTGCTACCGACCGCCGCGTGCGCCGGCGAAGCCCCGCCCGGACCCCGCTCGGCGCCGGTCGAGTTCACCCCGATGGTGCGGCCGCGCATCCCACCGGTGCCGAATTCGAGGAAGCGGTAAAAACGGTCGTTCAACTCGCCCCAAGCGCCGGCTCCGACGAGCTCGCCGATGCTCTCCTCCGCCCACGCAGGCAGCCCCGCCGCGAGAAACGCGCGGATATTTTCCGCGGCGGCTGGCAGCAGCTGCCCCGCGCCAACGGCGGCGGCGATATGTGGATCGAGATTCGACGAAGCCATGGACGCCAAGAAACAACCCGCGCCCTGCCGTTGCCAACCCGTTTTCCGCGGCGACTGATCGGCCAAGTCACCGGGCTGGCCACCTGAAGACGACTTCGTTCCATCCGACTCGGCGGAATCACCTCGAAGCCTCGCTGCTTGACAGCAAACGGCCGCAGGGACCTCTCTTCGCTTCACGACCGCCACGTCTAGCGTCCATGCATTCGCCGTCGCGGAGCAGGACTCGGAAGAGCGGCGGACTTTCTGTCGGGATATCTTCGTCAACGCCCCTTCCCCATGAAGTTCCTCCTACTGCCCCTGCTCCTTGCCGCAACGGCCGCGCTCGCCGGCGCCGCCGCCTCCCGGCCACCCAACGTGATCGTCATCATGTCGGACGATAGCGGCTACTCCGACCTCGGCTGCTACGGTGGGGAGATCGCCACTCCTAACTTGGACGCCCTCGCCCGGGGCGGCGTACGCTTCACCCAGTTCTACAACACCGCCCGCTGCTGCCCTACGCGCGCCGCGCTCCTCACCGGACTGTACCCGCATCAGGCGGGCATCGGGCACATGATGGACGACCGCGGCCTTGCTGGATACCGCGGCGACCTGAGCCGCCAGGCCCTCACCCTAGCCGAGGCGGTGCGGCCGGCCGGATATCGCACTTATATGGTCGGCAAATGGCACGTCACCAAAAAGGTGCGCCCGGAAGGCGACGCCGACCGCCACAACTGGCCCCTGCAGCGCGGTTTCGACCGCTTCTACGGCACGATCCACGGCGCCGGCAGCTTCTTCGATCCCAACTCCCTCGTACGCGACAACGCCCTCATCTCACCCCAGGCCGACCCGGAGTACCGCCCGGAGGCATTCTACTACACCGACGCGATCAGCGACCACGCGGTGCGCTTCGTCGCGGAGCACAAACGTGACCACGCGGACCGGCCGTTCCTGATGTACGTGGCCCACACCGCGCCGCACTGGCCGATGCACGCCAAGCCGGCCGACCTCGCCAAGTACCGCGGCAGATACGACGCCGGCTACGACGCGATCCGCGCCGCGCGCGTCGCGCGGATGCGCGAACTCGGGCTGCTCGACCCCCGCTGGACGGTCGCACCGCAGCGCGGGGGCGCCTGGGCGGACGTGGCCGACAAGGAGTTTGAGACCCGCTGCATGGAGGTCTTCGCCGCGATGCTGGATTGCCTGGACCAAGGCGTGGGTCGGCTCGTGGCTGAACTGCGCCGCACCGGTCAATGGGAGAACACCCTGCTGCTTTTCCTCCAGGACAACGGCGGCTGCGCGGAGACTCTCGGCCGCGGCCGGCAGAACCCGGGACCGCGGGAACGGGCCGCCACGCCTTCCCTGCCCCGGCTGGCCGCGGATTACCTGCAGCCCGACATGATCCCTAAACAGACGCGCGACGGTTACCCGGTGCGCCAGGGCCACGGGGTCCTTCCCGGCGCGGGTGATACCTACGTAGCTTACGGGGAGGCCTGGGCCAACGTGAGCAACACGCCCTTCCGCGAGTACAAGCACTGGGTCCACGAGGGCGGCATTTCCTCCCCTCTCATCGCGCACTGGCCCGCCGGCATACCGGCCGCACGCCGCAACACGCTCGAGCCCCAACCTTCCCACCTGATCGACCTGATGGCGACGCTGCTGGACGTCGCGGGCGCGCCTTATCCCGCCGAATACCGCGGCGAGCGGCTCATCCCGCTCGAGGGCGTTAGCTTGGTTCCGGCGTTCTCCGGGCGCGCCCTGGGCCGGAAACAGCCGATCTTCTGGGAACACGAGGGGAACCGGGCCGTGCGCGACGGCCGCTGGAAGCTGGTCGCGAAGGGTGCGACCGGCCCTTGGGAGCTCTACGACATCGGGGCGGACCGGACCGAGACCCACGACCTCGCCGCGCAAGAGCCCGCGCGGGTGCGCGACCTCGCCGCGGCCTGGGAAAACTGGGCTCGCCGCGCGCAGGTCATCCCTTGGATCTGGGGCCCGCCTCACGGGGCGCCGAAGGCCGGCAAGGGCAAGCAGCAGTCACCCGGCGGCTGAGGCGCCCGATCAGCCTCACCGGAAACGCGCCGGGAAATCCGCGGTGAAAGCGAGGCTCCACCACGGGACTTTCACCTGCCGGCCTTTTCACCCCTCGCGCGGTGGCCGGGACTCGAACCCCCTCAGACCTGACAACGGGAAAGCCTGAATGACAGGGCTTTCGCTTTGATTGTTAGTGAGTCAGAACATGAAAAAGAATGACACGGAACGGCCCAAAAGGGGGCCAAAAACACCCTTGCTGGAAAATCCGTGGCAAATCATGAACGCGAAAAATCGGCTGTAGTCGGATTTTGGATTCACGCATCATGCGATCCTTTCCCGGGCTTCCGCCGGATCGCAATTTCACCCTTCCACAGGGCCGGTGCGCCGAGTTCCCGAACGGCTTCGATCACCTCCTCAAAGTTCAGGGCTACCTGATTCAAGCGGATCAGTCGCGCCGACGGCGGCGGTGAGACGGGAGTCGAGATTCGACGAGACCATGGGGACGAAGAGAACAACCCGCCACGCGCCGTTGCCCACCCGTTTGGCGGGGGAGGCACCGATCGCACCATCAGGAAGCCCTCCATGGCGGGCGGTCTTCCCTGGCGCGGTGGCCGGGACTCGAACCCGGGACCGACGGTTTAGAAAACCGTTGCTCTATCCACCTGAGCTACCACCGCGGGAGACAGCCCGGCGCGCCGCGCCGGTCGACCTGCCGGACGATGCGCCTCGCGACGGCGCTGGCAACACCTTCGCGGGAGCTTTCCGTTCGACCCGCGACGGCCCGGGGGCCAGGCTGCCCGTCACATGAAGAGGATCCGCGTGCTTGATTCCCACACTGGCGGCGAGCCCACCCGCCTCGTGCTGGAGGGCGGTCCGGACCTGGGAAGCGGACCGCTCGATGTCCGCGCAGCGCGTCTCCGGGGCGAATTCGACGCCTACCGTTCCGCGATCGTAAACGAGCCGCGCGGCTCCGATCCGATGGTGGGCGCGCTTCTCGTGCCCCCGCACCGGACTGGCTGCGAACTCGGAGTTATTTTTTTCAATAACGTCTCCACCCTCGGCATGTGCGGCCACGGGACGATCGGCCTCGTCGCCTCTCTCGCCCATCTCGGACGCGTGTCACCGGGTCGCCTGCGCATCGACACACCCGTCGGCGCCATCGAGGCGCGGCTGCACGCCGATGGCAGCGTCTCGGTTGACAACGTCCCCTCCCACCGCGCCGCGCATGACGCCGTGATCGACGTGCCCGGCCACGGTCCGGTGCACGGCGACGTGGCCTGGGGCGGCAATTGGTTCTTCCTCGTCTCGGAACACCCCTTCCGCATCGCGACGGACGGGCTGGAGACGCTGACCGACTTCGCCTGGCGCGTGCGCCGCGCGGTCAACGCGCAGGGCTTCCCCGACGTTGACCACGTGAAGTTGTGCGGGCCTGCGGGCCAGCCGGGCAACCACAGCCGCGGGTTCGTGCTCTGCCCCGGAAAGGCGTGGGATCGATCGCCCTGCGGCACCGGCACGAGCGCCAAGCTCGCGTGCCTGGCGGCCGACGGAAAACTCGCGGAGGGTGACGTGTGGCGCCAGGAAAGCGTGATCGGCAGCGTGTTCTCCGGCAGCTTCCGCTGGTTGGACCGCGCCCAAGGCATCGTCGCTCCCACCATCACTGGGACCGCACACGTCATGGCGGAGGCTACGCTCCTTTTGGACGAACGGGATTTACTCTGCTGGGGTATCCGCGGATGAGCCGCGAGAAAACCCGGCACATCGTCATCTGCGGCGCAGGCATCATCGGACTTTGCTGCGCGCGCGAACTGCGGGCGCGCGGCCATGCGGTAACCGTCATCGACCGCGCGCCGTCGGACCGGGACGGATGCTCGTTCGGCAACGCGGGCATGATCACGCCAAGTCACTTCGTGCCGCTGGCCGCGCCGGGCATGGTGGCGCTCGGGCTCAAGTGGATGTTCGATCCGAAGAGCCCGTTTTACATCCGGCCGCGGCTCGACGCGGATTTGGCCGCCTGGGGCTGGCGTTTCATGCGCGCCAGCACGGCCGCGCAGGTCGCTCGGGCCGCGCCAGTACTGCGCGACCTCAACCTCGCCAGCCGCGAGCTGTATGTCGCGCTCGCCGCGGAATTGCCGGACTTCGGGCTCGTGACGCGCGGATTGCTGATGCTTTGCCGCGAGGCGAGCACCCTCGATCACGAGGGCGCGTTTGCCGCGCAAGCGCGTGGGCTCGGCGTTCCCGCCGAGGTGCTCGACGCCGCGGCGACGGCGCGTCTCGACCCGGGCGTTCGTCTGAGCGTCGCCGGCTCGATCTACTTCCCCAAGGACGCGCACCTCGACCCCTCCCGGCTGATCGGGTCCCTGACGCCACGACTCGAAGCAGCCGGCGTGAAGTTTCTGTGGGACACGGAGGTTGCAGGCTGGCGCCACGACGGTGACCGGATCGCGGCGGCGACAACAAAGCGCGGAGAGGTGGCAGCTGATGAATTCGTGCTGGCCGGCGGGGCTTGGTCGCCGGGAATGGTGCGCGGCCTGGGCATCCGCCTGCCGATGCAGGCCGGAAAGGGCTACAGCCTCACGCTACCCAAACCGCGCCAGCTTCCGCATCTCTGCTCGATCTTCACCGAGGCGCGCGTCGCGGTGACCCCGATGGGCGGCAGCTTGCGCATCGGTGGCACCATGGAGGTCGTGGGACTGGACGAAACAATCCAACCGCACCGCGTGCAGGGCATCATCGAGTCCGTCCCAAGATACTTTCCGGATTTCACCCCGGAAGATTTCGCGGGGATCAAGCCGTGGCGCGGTCTCCGACCCATCACGCCGGATGGCTTGCCCTACCTCGGGCGCTTCGGCGCCGCGCCTAATCTGATCGCCGCCACGGGACACGCCATGATGGGCCTCAGCCTCGGCCCGATCACCGGCCGTCTGGTCGCCGAGATCGTCGCCGGCGAACCTTCCTCGATCGACCTGCGGCTGATGGATCCGGATCGTTACGCGTGAAGTCGGAGATCCTGGCTCGGCGCGGAGGAGTAACCACCAAACACGCGAAAGTGGCGGCAGGTTGAGAGTGCCGACCGGATCCGCAGTACGACATCATCAGGTTGAGGGGAGTCCGCGGCGAAGAATCCGCCGTTTTCCTGAAACGCCTTCCTCCTTCGCGAGGCCTACGAGGGAGGAGTCGGCGGGCGAAACCGCCTTGGACCGAGCTTTGGCGGTTGCCCCCGTCTTCGCCAAGTCCGCGGCTTCAGCCACGGCTACTCCGAGCCCTCCATTTTCGTGTCCTGCCGTGTCCATTCGTGGTTACTCGCCCGCGGGGCGAGTCGGGAGCGCGTTACGACCTGGGGCTCGCTCCTTCGTCGAACCCTTTGGCTGCGGCTCCGCCGCGCTGGGTCGCTTCTTGTCGATTCGTGGTTGCCCCCTCGCGGGGCAACTACGGGGAGCATTACGATCCGGTGGCAACCGAGCCGTAAGGTCGGGAGGATCACGCCCAACGAGGGCCTTGCCAAGGGAGCCCGCTCATCGGGCATAGTGCGGCGGAAAAGTTGCCTTCGAACAAAACCCCATGATCCCCCGCGTCCTTTCAACTCTCCCCTGCTTCGTCATTTCCACCGCGCTTTGCGCCGCGGTGTATCAGGGCAACGGTATCAAGATCGGCGAAGTGACCGCTGATTCCGCCGTCATCTGGACCCGCCTCACCACCACGCCCGAGGCGAACTGGTCCGGAGCTGCGTTCCTCGAGCCCAGCCTCGACGGAAATCGCGCGGCCGTACGCGTGGCGACCGAGGTGGCGAAGGAGTCCGCGTTCAGTTCCGCCGCCGAGAAAGCCGCCGCGAAGCGGCCGGACGCGCTTTCGCAAGCCGACCTTCGCCGGATCGTGGAAACCGCGGATTGGCGCACCCAGCTGCCACCCGGCCGAAAGCTCGCGGACATGCAGGGCGCTCTGCCCGGGGCCGCCGGCGAAGTGCGCGCGGTGCTGACACCCGCGACCGGCGGGACGCCGGTCGACACCGGCTGGGCCGCGGTCGAGGCCGCGCGCGACCATACGCGTCAATTTACTATCAAGGGACTGCAGTCCGGCACCACGTACCGGGTGCGCGTCGAGTCCCGCGACAGAGGCGGCCGAGCCGGGACCAGCGTGGAAGGCACCTTTCGCACGGCCGCCGCGAAGGATGTGCCGGCCCGGGTGAGTTTCGCGGTTGTGACCTGCGGTGATTACCCGCGCCGGGACGACCCCGCAAACGGCCACCGGATCTACGCGACGATGGAGGCGATGAACCTCGATTTCCTGGTGCACACCGGCGACGTCGAGTACTACGACAAGCCCGACCCTTGGGGGACCTCGGCGGAGCTGGCCCGGTTCAAATGGAACCGGATCTTCGCGGTGCCGTTCCAACGTAATTTCCACAACCGCACCCCCGCGTATTTCACGAATGACGATCACGACCTGCTGAAGAACGACTGCTGGCCGGGCCAGACCTACGGCGCGCTCACCTGGGAGCAGGGCCTTGCGATCTGGAATGAGCAGACACCCGTGTCACCCCTGCCCTACCGCACCTTCCGGCACGGGCGCGATGTCCAGATCTGGGTGGTTGAAGGCCGCCGCTACCGTAGCGCCAACAACGATCCCGACGGCCCGGCGAAAACCATCCTCGGCGCGGCGCAGAAGGAATGGCTCCTGCGCACAATCGCCGCATCTGACGCCACTTTCCGCGTGCTTATCACGCCCACACCGATCGTCGGCCCGGATCGCGGCAGCAAAAACGACAACCATGCCAACGCGGGCTTCACGCACGAGGGTGACCAGCTCCGCCGCTTCCTCGGCGCGCAACGCAACCTCGTCGTCGCGACCGGCGACCGCCACTGGCAGTACTTTTCAATCGACCCCGCCACCGGCACGCGGGAGTTCGGCTGCGGCCCTTCCTCCGATGTGCACGCCGGCGGCTACTCGCCGCGCCCCGGCGACGAGGCCGTGCAGCAGTTTTTTCGCCTGAAGGGCGGGTTCCTCACCTTCACGACCGAGCGCAACGCCTCCGCCCCGCGCCTTGCCATCCGCCACCACGCCGTCGACGGCGCCGTGGTCCACGAGGCGACTCTGTCACCCGACGGGGCCTTCATCGCGCGGAGGAAGTGAGGGCGGTCCGGGTCGGGCGGCAGGCAGTCAGTGCGCCGGCGGCAGCAAACACACGTCGCTCCACTCCCCCAGTAAGCGGAAGTCCATCGTCCAACCGGGGGCGGCACGCGAGAAAGCGGCCCGGACCACTTCGTTCTCATGGGCGAGGATGCCGCTGAGAATCAACGTGCCGCCGGGCGCCACGGCGCCGACCAACTCGTTGGCGAACCGCATCAGCACGTCCGCCTGGATGTTGGCCAGCACCACCCCGGCCTGCCGGCTGGCCAGACCCGTCACGAGATCGCCGACGGCGAACTGGACGCGTCCAGCAAGCCGGTTTAACTCCGCGTTTTCCCCGCTGACGCGCACCGCCTCGGCGTCGTTGTCGAAACCCTCGATTTCAGAATAGCCCAGCAGCGCCGCGGAGAGCGCGAGGATCCCCGAGCCACACCCCGCATCGATCACCCGATCCTTCACGCCTTGTTCCCGCGCGCGAACAACGAGGCGCTCGACGCACAGGCGCGTCGTCTCGTGATTGCCGGTGCCGAAGGCGAGACCCGGATCGAGCCAGAGAACCTTGTCTCCGGTGGGCAGCGCATAGGAATCGCGCAACCAAACCGGCACCCAGTGGAGCCTTTCGAAGCGCCACGGGTGGAAGTGAGCCTTGTAGCTATCGCGCCAGTCGGCGTCCCCAAGTGCACGTACCGCCGGCGTGGTCAGCGGCGCGACGCCCCCCGCGGCCAGCAGCGGAGCGAGCCGGGTCCATTCCTCGCCCGCCTGGGTTTCACTCTCGCAGATGCCGGCGAGCCATGCCCGCCGCACGATGACATCATCGAATACACTCCAGCGTTCGAAGCCGTGCTCCAATAGGATGTCGTCGACGATCCCGGCCGCCGCCGCGGGAATCTCCGCCTTGAGTTCGAAAAGATGCACCGGTCGAGCGTCGGAACGCAGGCCGCGGTCCGCAACTGCCAACCTCGTCCCTCGCCGGCCTCCTTGCGGGCATCCATGGAATCCGCCCTGGTGACGCGTCCATGCCGTCTTTCCGCATGCATGAGCAAGCGGCGAGCTTGGTGAGCGAAGAAGGTCCGGAGCGATTCAGGCCCTCCTCAGACCGCGGGGAACCCGGCCAAATCCGTGGCCGCAGCGTCGGCTAATCCGCATGCCGTCAGTGCTCCTCATCCTCCCGAGCGCGACGTGGACGAAAGGAGTCCCCGTTTACGGCGGAGCCGCACCCGGGACATGCTCGGACCAGTCCCACGCGAAACCGTTTTCACTCACGCGCACATCAGGAAGTCGCGACCCTCCGTGTAACCGCGGCCCGTCAAAGTGGAACGCGCCAGGTCTCGCGCACCACGGGAGGCGACGTAGCCGAGAACGAAGGTTTCCGCCGGCGCCGGCAATTCGTCCGCCAGCAACACCGGCTTCCCCGTCCCCCCAATCGCGGCCGTCGCCTTCCGCGGATCGATATCGACGTAGCCCGCGATCGCGATGCCCTCGGCCGCGAGCAGGTCGGCGCGCTTGCGCGTTGGTCGCCCAGCCCCCCACACCAACAGGCGCCGCGCGCCGCCAGCCAGCCCCTGCCGGTGCAGCCAGCGGGCGATCCAAGGTGCCTTCGTGGCGAAGAATGCGTCCGGTGAATAGCGCGGATCCGTGCGCGAAGCCCGGTCGGGCGGATCGTTCCACCGCAGCAGTACGCGGGGAACCTTCGCCATCCGCACCCCCGCGTCGAGCCAGCGCAGCCATAGTTCGTAATCCTCGGGGAACGGCCCGTGGCGATACCCCCCGTGACGCTCCACCAACCCGCGACGGAACATCACACTCGGGTGCGCCAGCGGCGACTCCACGAAGCGGTTCAGCGCAATCTCCTCCGGCGCAACCAGCGAGTTCAGCCACGCGACATGTAGCGCGTAACCGGCCGCGGCCTTCGCGTCACCGCCATGTTCCACCAAACATGCCGCAACCCCGATATCGCGATTCGCCGTCGCCTCCAGAAAAGCCACCTGCTCGGCGAGCCGCTCGGGGTGCATCTCATCGTCGGCGTCCATGCGCGCGAAAAACTCCCCTCTCGCCGCCGACAAACCGGCGTTCAGCGCGGCCACGATGCCCTCGCGGGGCCGCCTGAGAACGCGCACCCGCGGCTCGGTCCCTGCCGCCGCCTCGAGGATCCCCGGAGTCTCATCTTCCGACCCGTCGTCGACCGCGAGCAGCTCCCAGTCGCCGAAGGTCTGCGCCCGCACGCCATTGATCGCGCGTCCCACGGTCCGCGCGGCGTCGCGCACCGGCATCAGGACCGTGACGCGCGGCGCGGCCACCCTACTTCTTCCCGACGCCAAGTTCCTTGCGGAGCTTGCTGACTTTCGGCGCGATCACGTACGCGCAGTAGCCTTGGTTGGGGTTACGACGGAAATAATCCTGATGATATGCCTCCGCCTCCCAGAACTTCTCCAGCGCCCCGATCTCCGTCGTGATCGGATCGCGAAACTCGAGGGCGGCCTTGGCCCGTGACCGCTCGGCGGCCGCCTTTTGCGCCTCGTTCGCGAAGAGAATGACCGAGCGGTACTGCGGCCCGATGTCGTTGCCCTGCCCGCCCACCTGGGTCGGATTGTGCACCTGCCAGAAAAACTCGAGCAAACGCTCCAGCGAAACCTCCGCTGGGTCGTAATCGATGCGGATCACCTCGGCATGCCCCGTTTTCTTGGTCGAGATCTGCTCGTAGGTCGGATTCGCCACATGCCCGCCAGCGTAGCCGCTCACGACATTCTTCACGCCCGGAAGCAGCTCGTAGGCGGCCTCGGTGCACCAGAAGCAGCCGCCGCCCAAGACGAGCGATTCAAGTTTGACGGGGGCGGCGGAAGAAACGGCGGCGGTCATGGAGAGGAGCAAAGCGGACAGGAGGGATAAGAGGCGGGTTTTCATCGGAGAACACGGCCAACCGTTCCGACAAAACCCGAGGAGTCAAAACGCGACGACCCTTCGGCCTTACGATGACGCGAAATCGTACTTTTCCGCGACGCTAACTTCCGGCCGCGCATTTTTCGCGATAGCCTGCCTCGTCCGCGCGACCGGCGGCGGAGTTCGTCTGCCTTCGCACGCATCCGCGGCTGCTCACCCGCGGAGAGAGTCGGGCGCGCCTTGCGGCCGAGGCTAGCCTACCTGTCGGGACGCTGCGATGGCAGTTCCGCCGCGTTGGGTTCACTTCCCCGGCGGCGGCCAGAGCCCCATCGCGGTCATCCGCCGCTGCAGATCGAATTTCGTGAACAATTCCCGCGTCGCGACCGGCTCCCTTCGCCAGGCCTGAAGTGAAGTGTCGGCCGCCAGGGCGCGCACCAAGTCGACGACCACGTTCGAGGAGTCACGGATGAGCTCCGGCGTGACCTTGTCGATGGTGTCGGCGAAGTCGTGGTAGTAGCGCACCGACTCCCGCGGAATCGGCCCGTTGAGCGTCAGCGCCCGCACTCCGGCGAGCTGGTACGGTGTGTGATCGCTGCCAACCCAATTGATATTCTCCACGCCTTTGGGCAGCCGCCGCGGACCGCCGGCAGCCGCGCGCCAGCGCTCAAGTGCGGGCACCAGCGAATCGTCGCCGAGTGCGTTCACGGCCACCGGTACACCCACCATGTCGAGGTTGAGCATCGCGACCACGGGCGTGCCTCCCAGTCGCGCGGCGGCGTGACGTGAGCCGTGCAACCCCTGCTCCTCGCCGTTGAACCAGATGAGTTCGACGGTGTGGTGAGGCCTGGCCCCGCGCAGCGCCGACGCCAGCGCGTGGAGTTGCGCGACGCCGATGCCGTTGTCCATCGCACCCTGGCCGAGATCCCAGCTGTCGATGTGCGCGCCGACGATGAGCCGCGGCGGGACGCTTCCCTGAATGACGAGGTGGAGGTTGGCGGTCTCGACCGGAACACACTCGGAACGGGTCTCCATCCGCACGCGAACGGCGGTCCCGCCGGCGATCAGCCGCGCGATCCAGAGCCCCTCCTCCTGCGCCACCGAATAAACCGGCAGTGGCGCGGGTTGTCCCGAAAAACTCGCGGTGCGCGCGAGCAATTGCCCGCCACCCTCGCGGTTTACAAAAAGCAAGCCCTTGAGTCCGCGCGCGGCCGCGGCGGCCAGGTACTCACTCGCCTGCAGGGGCGAACCGTGCCCCAGCAGGCCGATGCGCCCGCGGAGATCGCCGGCCGGATAATCCTCCGGCCGTCCGTTGCCGATCGTCACGACCTCCGCCTCGAAGGCCGGATGCGCCTGGGAATAACCGAGCGCCGCGACGCGCAAACGCCGCGGGAACGGCGCGACCAACTCCACGCGATCATCGCCGCGCCTCCACCCCGGCATTGCGAACGGGTCACGCGTCGGGGAATGACCCATCGCGCGCAACTCGACCTCTAGGCGATCCAGCGCCGCGGCGTTGGCCGCGGAGCCGGTGACGCGCGGACCGATGTCGTCGCACAGCCGCTGCAGGAAGTCGTGCGCCGCCTCGGCGGATCCCGGCTTGGCCGGCTCACCGGCCCGAGCCACCACCGCCGCCGGCAGCAGAAGGAAAAGAATTGGTAGAAGCCGTTTCATGAAATCAAAGTACCGCCATGAACCTCCGCCGCCCCCTTCTCACCGTCATCCTGCTCGCGTCCTTCGCCGCCGCACTGCCGGCGGCCGACGCCCCCGCCACGCCCGAGACCCGGCTCGCCGCGCTCGGAGCCAAGCTTCCCGCCGTCGGCAAACCGATCGCGAACTACGTCTCCGCCGTGCGCAGCGGAAACCTCGTCTTCCTCGCCGGACACATCCCCCGTGACGACAAGGGCGCGGTGATGACCGGCAAGGTGGGCCGCGACGCCACCGTCGCCTCGGCCAATCAGGCCGCGCGCCAGACCGCGCTCGCACTGATCGCCACCCTCAAATCCGAGATCGGCGAACTTTCGCGCGTGAAGCGGATCGTGCGAGTGGGCGGCTTCGTGAACGCGGTCGACGACTTCAAGGAACAGCCTCAGGTGATGAACGGTTGCTCCGACCTGCTGGTCGCGGTGTTCGGCGAACGCGGAAAACACGCGCGCGCAGCGCTCGGAGTCGCCTCCCTGCCGCTCGGCGCGGTGGTCGAGATCGAGATGGTGGTCGAGGTCGAGTAGGCCGGCCATCACACGCGGCGCAGGATGTCGGCGGCGGTCTCCGCGAGGGCATCGCACTCCGCCGGGGTGTTGAACACGTGCATGGAGACCCGCAAGGCGTTGAGCTTCTGCTCGCTCACCGGCCGGCAGCGGAAGCCGTGGCTGTAAAAGAGCCGCTTGAAGAGCACATCGTGCGGCATGATCGACGTCCGGAACGTGACCATTGAGCCGGCGAGCGGCCCGTCCAACGGTGAAAGAACCTCCACCCCGGGGATCGGCGCGAGCCTTGCGACGAAATGTTTAACCAGCGCGCGGCCGTGGGCGAATACCCGGTCGCGGCCGATCCGCTCCTGCAATTCCGCGGCCGCGGCGAGACCAAGCGGCGCCGCCGGCGTGCGCGTGCCGTACTCGTAGCGCAAAGCGTCGTTGGCGATCGCCAGCTCGCCGGTCGCCTCGTCGAGCTCGCCCGAGTAGGAGCCGACATGGACGGGGGCGACCTCGTGCTGACGGTCCTTGCGGACATAGAGCACGCCTGTCTCGAGCGGGCCGCCCATCCATTTGTGGCCGCTTGTCGCGAACGAGTCGCACCCGATGGTGCGCAGCGAAAACGGGATCATGCCCGCGGACTGCGCGCCGTCCAAATGGCACCAGATGCCGCGCTCCCGGCAAAAACGCGCGATCTCGTCCACCGGCATCACGATCCCGGTGGGCGCCGTGACATGCGAGACCTGCACGACGCGCGTGCGGGCGGTGCAGAGCGCCCGGATCCGGGTGATGTTGCCCGCGGGATCCTTGGAATCAGGCTCGAAGGTCTTCACCACGACACCCCGCAGCCGCTGCTGTTGCGCCCACGGATACCAGCCGCCCGGATGCGCGTGGGACTCGAGGATCACCTCGTCGCCAGCACCCAGCTTCAGTCCCGTGGCGACGATCGAGTTTCCCTCGGTGGCGTTGCGCACGAACGAGATTTCCGCCGGATCGGCACCGAGAAAACGCGCGAGTGTCGTCCGCGCTCCACCCATCTGGTCGTGGCCGTGCTCCACGTTGGCCTGCAAACGACGCGTGATCTCCTCAGTGCGCGCCAAAACCGGGGCCGCCGCGGGCCCGAGACCCCCGGTGTTAAAATACTTCAGGTCGGGCGCGAGTGGGTAGAGCGCCCGCACCGCCTCCCAGTAGACGTGGGGTTTAGCGGCATCGAACGCCGGCAATTCCGCGGAGGTCGCCGCACCCGCGGTACGCGCGGCGAGGCCCAGGCCGGCCGCCCCCATCATCGTCCTCCGCAGGAATGTCCGCCGCTCTGAGTTCATCCGGCGACAAAGGACAGCCGGTGATCCAAAAGCAATGTCTCGCCAGCGGCAAGGCACCGCGGCTGCTCCCGGTGAAACGCGAACGCGACGAGCGGATTCCCCGCGCGCACAAACCAAGGGATGGGGCCGATGAGGCTCTCAAAACGGATCCGCGTGCGCCGCAGCGAACCATCGTGCTGGCAATGCCAGTCCAGCCGGGATTCGGGCACGCCGTGCACGGCCGCCTCCCCTTCCCGTCCGCCCTCCCCGCGCATCCCGACCATGGGGTCCCCATGCTGATCCAGCAGGTCGCGCGCGCCGCGGAACTGCAGTCCGGTGTAATGTGAACCCGCCAGCCCTTGCGAGGCGTGGAAGTTTCCCAAGGCCAGCTCGGCACCGGTCGCGTTAACCAGTTCGCTCCGCCACCGCATACTCCAGCCGCCTTCGATCAACGCGGTCTCGAGGGTGCGTCGTTCCGTGAGCAGCACGCGCCCCGAGGCGACTTTGACCCATTCGAGCTCTTCCTCGATCCGGCCAGCCTCAAGCGCGCCCCAACCGCGATGCACCTGCGCCCCGTGGTCGCCGCGGAGCCGGTAGCCATCCGCCGGCCGGTACGAGGGACCTCCCCAGAAATTCACCCCGCCCGCGCTGCCGAGCGTGAGGCTGAGACCATGGTGCCACGCGTGGTCGTTGGGGCGGAAATTTGTGAGCGCATCGCCCGCCAGTGACCGCACCGGGTGAAAATACGGACGGCGCGATTCGTCCGCCGGGGTGTCGGGGCGAAAACAATACCGCCAGAGCTCCGTCCCCGCCGCGGTCGCCAGGGCGAGTTCGCGCTCGGCGATTCGGAGTTGCAGGGCGTCGCTGGACATGGTGCGCCCGAATAAGCTCGCCGCGTTTTTCCGGTTCAACCTCCGTTTTCGCGACCCGCGCATGCCATCACCGCGCCCCGCCCCCCGTCTGATCCTTTGCGCCGCCACGTGGTCGATGATCGGCCATCCCTCGTTCCAGCGGTCCTGGAACGCCACCCGCCGGCTCCGCGCGATGCGCGACGCCGGTTTCGATGGAGTCTACACCGAGGTCACTCCGGCGCTAGCCCGCGAGGCGCGTCGGCTCGGGCTTGTGCTCACGGGCGGACTCGCCGCGCCGGATTTCGCGACCGGTCGAAAATTCCTGTGCGCGCAGGCCCGTGCCGGCACCCCGTTAATCAACGTGCACCTTCTGCGGCACGACACGCCAGCCGCCGCTGCCGCGCGCGCCGCGGCGCGTCTGGTCAAGCTCGGCCGGAGTCTCGGCGTGATCGTGCAGTTCGAGACGCATCGCGACACCGCGACGGAAACCCCGGAGAAGTTTTCCGAGCTCGCCCGGGTCTACCGTCGGGCGACCGGCGAGGACCTGCCCGTCACGTGGGACCATTCGCACTTCGCGGTCGTGAAACACCTGCAGCCGCCGGACTATGCGCGACGACTCCTCGCCTGGCCGCGGCTCATCCGCGCCTCGCGCATGTTCCACCTGCGTCCGTTCACGGGCCAGCATTGTCAGGCGCCGGTGACCGACGCCCGGGGCCGCCTCACTCCGGAATTCCGAACCTATCTCGACTTCGTGGAGCAGCTCTTTGCCTGCTGGCTCGCCGGCCCCCGCCCGGGCAACGCCCTGCATGCCGTACCGGAAATGGGCATGACCCACGGCTACCAACTGAGCACCGCCCGCCACGCGTGGCCGGAGTCGGTCCGCGCCGCACGGGAGATCCGCCGCGTGTGGCGTCGGGCGCTGGCACGCAGCTCAGGACAAGCTTAACGCGCCGTTCCCGCATGTCCGCGATTCCGCGCGCGAGGAACCACCCGGCGCCCTGGGAAGCGGTACTGTTCCCCGCGCTGGCCGGCGGCATGGGCTGGGGCATCCGAGGGCAATTCGGCCACGAAACCGGAGCGATGATCGCCGGCGTGCTCGTGGGGCTCACGCTCCTGCTTTCATTCGGGCGAGGCGCGACCATAGCGGCGGGCACGCGGGCCGCGGCGCTCGCAGCGGTGGCCCTCGGGATCGGCGGCTCGATGACTTACGGGCAGACGATCGGCCTCACGCAGGACCGCGCGCTCGTCGGCTGCTGGCCGGCGTGGTGGTGGGGCATGACCGGTCTCGGCCTCAAGGGGGCAATCTGGAGCGGTTTCGCGGGCCTTTTCCTCGGCCTCGGCTTCGGATCCTCCCGACTTTCATGGCGGGGAGTGCTCACCCTGTTGGCGGCGCTCTGGGCGCTCTACCTGGGCGGAGTCTGGCTGCTGAATTCCCCGCACCAGCCGGCGGACCGCCAGCTGCCGCTGATTTATTTCTCTGCCTCGTGGAGGTGGTTCGGCGCGGATGCGGAACTTAAACCGCGGCCCGAGGTCTGGGGCGGACTTCTCGTTGCGCTGCTCGGAGCCTGGGCGTGGATAGGCTGGTGGCGCCGCGATCTGCTTGTCCGTCGGCTCACCGTCTGGGGCATGGTCGGCGGGCTCGGGTTCCCGCTGGGGCAATGCCTGCAGTCCTATCATGCGTGGAATCCCCAGGCCTGGGCGGCGAGCCCTTGGGCCGCGCTCGCGCCGCGGATGAATTGGTGGAATTGGATGGAAACCCTTTTCGGCGTCGCGATCGGCGCCTGCCTGGGACTCGGGCTCTGGCGCAACCGCGACCTGATCACGCTGCGCGAAACGGAGAACGCAACGGACCGGCCGCTGCTGCCGGAGGCCGTAGCCTGGACGCTGCTGGGCGTTCATGGCGTCATGCTGCTGCTCGCGGACTTTTCGCCACTTCGCTGGGCACGGGCGATCTACGACCCCGGACTCGCGATCGCCGTGATCCCACTCGTCGCGATCGCCGGGCACGACCGTTGGCCGCGCTGGGTGCTACTGCTCGTCACGCTGCTGCCGATCGCCGGCAAGATGATCCGACACCTGGTTTACGAGACGCCCGCCATCAATCCCGTGGCGGGCTGGTTTTTTTACGGAATCCTCCCGCTGGCGGTCATCGTACTGGTGGCAGCGAGGCTCGAGCGGAGACCGCCCGCCGACGCCGCCGCGTGGGCGCAGGTCGCGCTTCCGACCGCGGCGTGGATCTATTTCGCACTGAACTTCGCCTTCTTTGATTTCCCGTGGCCGTGGGAGCCGTGGACCGTGCGCACGCCGAACGCCGTCGCGTTCGCGATCTGCCTCGCCGGTCTCACCTACGCCGCCGTGCGAACGAACCGCGTCGCACGCACCGGCAACTGACGGCGGCCAGTCTCGCGCGCGCCCCTTGCGTCGCGCGCACAACTTCCCCTTCTTGGGCGCTTCATGCCGTCGCTCTCGCACACCGTCCTCCGCCTGCAAAAGCGGGTGCCGCTCACCATCAGCCGCGGCACGAGCACGCACAGCGAGGTGATCTGGATTCGCTGGAGCGAGGATGGCGTCGAGGGCTGGGGCGAGGCGGCGCCGTTCGCGATCGACGCCCACCCGCAGCGGTTGGAAACCTTGCTCGCCGCGCTCGAAGCGCATCGTCCGTGGCTGGAGCAAACCTCGGCGTGGTCGCGCGACGCGGCGGAACGGCGCCTGTGGACGGACGGCGCGCCCTCCGCCCTCATCGCTGGAATCAACCAGGCGATGCACGACTGGGCGGGACGCCGGCTCGGTCAACCGGTGTGGCGCCTGCTGGGGCTTTCCAACGAACCCGGCCCGCTCACTTCGGTTACCGTCGGCATCTCGTCACCCGAAGCCGCCCGCAACCGGGTGCGGCAATGGCTGGAGGTCGGCGATGTGCGGGCCTTCAAGATCAAGCTCGGCGCCCAGGCGGGCATCGCAGCGGATCAGGCGATGTTCGAGGCGGTGCGCGAGGCCATCCCCGCCGGGGCGCGCGTGAGCGTCGACGCCAACGGCGGCTGGACTCAGGTCGACGCCACCTTGATGGCCCGCTGGCTTGGCGAGCGTGGCGTGGATCACCTGGAACAGCCCCTCGCCGTGGGACAGGAAGCGGACCTCGCCGCACTGCAGGCGGCGTCACCGCTGCCAATTTTGGTCGACGAGAGTTGCCGCACGGCGGCCGATATCCCGCGGCTCGTCGGAGCGGTCTCGGGCATCAACATCAAGTTGATGAAATGCGGCGGCCTCGACGGGGCGTTGCGGCTGGTCCACGCGGCGCGTGCGCACGGTCTGAAGATCCTCGTCGGCTGTTACGGCAGCACCGCGCTCGGCAACACCTGCGCGGCCACGCTCGGTCCGCTGGTGGACTACCTCGATCTCGACAGCCACCTGAACCTCTCGACCGATCCCTTCGCCGGCGCCGCCTTGCGCGCAGGACGCCTCGAGCTTCCCTCCCTTCCCGGATTCGGACTCATCCATGACTGACACCACCTTCGATCCCCGGCGCACCCAGCGCCTCGTGATTCTCCAGCACGCCGGCCTGCTCACGCCGAAGCACGGCAAGACCGGCATCTCGCTGCTCCGTTACCGTGGCGACGAGGTCGTGGCGGTCATCGACCGCGAGGCCGCCGGGCGCTCGCTGCGCGAGATCACCCGGTTGCCGCTGAAGCGCGACATCCCGATCGTTGCTACCGTGGCGGAAGCTTTGGCGCTCAAGCCCACCGCGCTCGCGATAGGACTCGCGCCGAGCGGCGGCCGCGTGCCGGCGGATTGGATGGACGATTTGCGGCTAACGGTGCGGAGCGGCGTCTCAATCTGGAGCGGGCTGCACACCCGCCTCGGCGAGGACGCGGAGATCGCCGCGGCGCTGCGCACCGGCGTCACCATCTGGGACATGCGCCGCGAACCCGCTGGCCTCGTGAGCGGCACCGGCGGCGCGCGCAACCTCCCCTGCAAGCGCGTGCTGTTCGTGGGCACCGACATGGCGATAGGCAAAATGACCGCCGCGCTGGAGTTCGATCGCGCCGCACGCGAACGCGGCGTGCGCTCGTGTTTCGTGGGCACCGGCCAGGCTGGCATGATGATCAGCGGCAGCGGCGTATGCCTCGACGCCGTGCGCGTCGATTACGCCAGCGGCGCCGTTGAGGCCGAGGTGATGCGCCATGCCCCGGGCCAGGACATTCTCTGGGTCGAGGGCCAGGGCTCGCTGCTCAACCCCGCCTCCACCGCCACGTTGCCACTGATCCGCGGCACGCAGCCGACGCATCTGGTCGTCGTGGCCAAGGCTGGTGTGAAAACGCTCCGGTCCTTCCCGCACATCGAGATCCCGCCACTCGCGAAGGTCGTGGCGCTTTACGAGCAAGTCGCCGCCGCCGCGGGCGCCTTCGCCCCGGTTCCGGTCGTGGGCATCGCGCTCAACACCTGGGAGCAAACCGACGCCGAGGCCCGCGCCGCGATCGAAGCGGCCGCGCGCGAGACCGGCCTGCCCTGCACCGACGCCGTACGCTTCGGCCCGGGCGAGATCCTCGACCGCATTCTGCGCTGAAGCCTCCCCCGCTTACCCCATGAAAACCCAGTTCCTCGCCGGGCTCGTGCTCGGCCTCGCCGCTGCTTTTCCCGCGTTCGCCGCCGAGCGTCCGAACGTGATCGTGATCCTCTGCGATGATCTCGGCTACGGGGACGTGAAGGCCAACCACCCGGCCGGCCGCATCACCACGCCCCACATGGACCGCATCGCCCGCGAGGGCGTGCGCTTCACCGACGCCCACACGCCTTCCTCCGTATGCACCCCGACGCGTTACGGCCTGCTGACCGGGCGTTACAATTGGCGGACGCGTCTGCAACGCGGCGTCCTCGGCGGCTTGTCCCCGCGTCTCATCGAACCGGGACGCGAAACGATCGCATCAATGCTGAAAAAACAGGGCTACCACACCGCGGTCGTGGGCAAGTGGCACCTTGGCATGGACTGGGCCCAGCTCCCGGGAAAAACGGTGAGCGAGCTCTCGATCGAGACGGCGGCGCAGGTCAACAACGTCGATTTCACCGCCCCGATCAAAAACGGCCCCAACAGCGTCGGCTTCGACCGCTATTTCGGCATCAGCGCGTCCCTCGACATGGTGCCTTACACCTTCATCGAGAACGACCGGGTGACCAAGGCGCCCACGCTCACCCGCTCGTTCCCGATGCACCCGCCCCACGCCGGCGAGGCCCGCCCGGGGCCGACCGCGCCAGGGTTTGAGGTGGAGCACGTGCTGCCCGAGTTCACCCGCCAGGCGGTGCGCTACATCGACGAACGCGCCAAGGCCGGCCAGCCTTTCTTCCTCTACCTTCCCCTAGCCTCACCCCACACCCCGATCGCGCCCAACAAGGAATGGATCGGACGCAGCGGCCTAAACCTGTACGCCGACTTCGTGATGGAGACCGACTGGGCCGTCGGCGAGGTGCTGGCCGCCCTCGACCGCAACGGCGTCGCCCGCGACACGATCGTCATCTTTACCAGCGACAACGGCTGCTCCCCGCAGGCACGCATCGAGGAACTCGCCGCCAAGGGCCACGCGGTGAACGGCGGCCTGCGCGGCCACAAGGCCGACCTTTTCGACGGCGGCCACCGCGTGCCGTTCCTCGTCCGCTGGCCGGCACGGGTGAAGCCTGCGGTCAGCGACCAACTGGTCTGCCTCACCGACATCTTCGCAACCGTGGCCGAGGTAACCGGCGCCAAACTCCCCGACGACACCGCGGAGGATAGTTTCAGCTTTTTGCCCGCGCTCATTGGCCGGGGCCCTTCGGCCCGTGATTCAATCGTGCATCACAGCATTTCAGGGGCCTTCGCGATCCGCATGGGCGAGTGGAAACTCGCGCTCGCCCCGGGCAGCGGCGGCTGGTCCGCGCCGCTCGACCCCGAGGCGGTCAAACAGGGACTGCCCGACACCCAGCTCTATCGGATCGGCGGCGGCGATCTCGCCGAGGCGAATAACCTGCACCGCGCATACCCCGACATTGTGGCGCGATTGAATAAACTTCTGGAAAAACTCGTCGCCGACGGCCGCAGCACCCCCGGCGCTCCGCAGGCCAACGCCGCTCCCGTCGTACTCCGGAAGCCGATCCCGGCGCCCGCGGCCAAGGGGAAGAAAAAGGGCGACTGAACTCCGCCGCGGCACGCGGGACCCGACGCGCTTCGACCGACGTGTTGGGCGTGATGCCGAGCGTCATCACCAAGCCATTTCACCAGAAGGAAACGGACGGCCGGTTCGCAGCAGACGCGGTAAAGGCAGGTCGCATGCGCGTTTTGAGCCTTTTTTCGGCCAGCCTGGGCATGGCGCGAAGAGGCTCAAAAGTCGTAACCGTAAGCGCGTGGGTAACGACTCCACCTACCTGCTCCGTGCCCTCGTTTCTCCTTGGCGGGAGTCAGGTTGCGCCATCCGCCGGGTCCGCGGTTGAAAACAGGGCCCGTCGAAAACGCCTTCGGCGGCCGCGGGCCGGGGATGGTCCGCGGCGTCCCGCCCCAAACAGGCATTGGCGGGTAAACAGCCGCGGGTTCAACAAACCCGCAGGCGCAGGGCGTGCGCGCATTCCGCGTGTTCGGTGCTTTCCGTGGGCACCCCCTTTTCGGAGACCCTGCGTCCCGCGATCAGGGCGCTTAAACTTTCCACCCGCTCCGAGCCGAGACCTCGACGAGCCGGTTCAGGCTCTCATCGTTGGTGACGCGCCCGGTCTTCCCGTCCCACTCGATTCGCTTGCCGGTACGCATCGCGAGCACGCCGAGCAGCACCATCTCGGAGAGCGGCACGGAATACTCGAAGTTGGAACCGGGACGCGGACCCGAGCCGGCGATGGCATCGAGCCACTCCTTCATCGGCCCGCCCACCACCCGCGGAATCGAGGCCGCCGGTCGGTTCTTCCGGAATTCGTCCATCACCTCGTTCGGCAACAACCGCGGGCTGTCGGGACGGCCGCCGGGAGCGAAGAGCGTGTGCCGGCTGCCAAGCATCGCCATGCCGCGGGCGGGGAAGCCCGACTTCTTTGTGTCATCCTTCCACCCGGCCAACGGTTCCGGCCGGCGCGAAGTACCCTCTAGCCATTTCATCGTCACCGGCGGACGCGATCCGCGCGCGGGAAACCGCCAGGTTATCTCCGCCCATTGCGGCGAGACCTCCGGACTGACGGCGCTAACCTGCGCCTCGACGGTCGTCGGTGCTCCGAGGTCGAGCGCCCAAAACGGCGCATCGAGCGTGTGGCACGCCCAGTCGCCGAGCATGCCGTTGCCGAAGCGCCACCACCCGCGCCAGCGTCGCGGCACAATGCTCGAATGATACGGCATAGGTTCCGACGGCCCGCACCACAAATCCCAGTCCAAATTCGCGGGTACCGGCTCCGCGGGTAGCGGTAGTCCCTCGGGCCGGATGAAATAGTTGGTCTCAAACGTCGGGGACCACGAGACCACCTCCCGCACGTCCCCGATCACGCCCGCATCCACCCACTCCTTCATCAGACGGATGCCCTCGGTCGCTCGACCCTGATTACCCATCTGGGTGATGACGCCCTTGCGCCGCGCCGCCTCGCGCAGCGCCCGAGCCTCACCCACGGTGTGCGTGAGCGGCTTCTCGACGTAAACGTGCTTCCCTCGCTGCACCGCCATCATCGCCGCCGGGTAGTGGTGGTGATCCGGCGTCGAGACGGTGACGGCGTCGATCCGGTCGCCCATTTTCGCGTACATCTCGCGGTAGTCGGCAAACGCCGCCACCGACCTCAATTCCGCGGAACTCAAATCGGCTGACTTCTTAAGCGCCGCCGCCTTCTGGAAGGCCGAGTCGACCTGCTGACGATCCACGTCGGCGACCGCGACGATGTTCACCCGCGGATCCTTCAACAACTCGGACACGGCGTACCAGCCGCGTCCCCCGATGCCTACGCACGCGACGTTGAGACGCGCGTTCGGAGCCTGACCGGCGCGCGCGATGTTGAAACGCGGCAGCGCGGAAACCGCGGCCGCCGCCGCGGCGGTGCCGAGAAAATGACGACGGCTGACGGATGTAACGCAGGATATCGGGGTCATGCCGAAAACTCAGACAAGTCCCCCGCCGCACGTCGAGCGGTTGTCGCGCCCGCCCTAAGGGGTCAGGGCGTTGGGCGTTTAAAACCGGCTGGGTACGGTTTCAGGACATGGGTGACAGTTTAGTGTCAGGACATGGGTGACACTATCGCCAAGGCAGGGGCGCGGTTGAGAGGAACCGAGGATGCCATGGCAACAAACCCAAATGAACGAAGTGCGAAAAGAGTTCGTGAT
>CAIUOU010000065.1 GCA_903900845.1 uncultured Opitutia bacterium | reverse complement strand
TCGCCGTGATTGGTAACCAGAAACCCTGGCCCGGGCCAGAATTGGTTGTAGATGTCTCGTTTCCCGAGCAGGCCCCATGCGCCCATCTCCTCCTTGGCCGTCCAAAAAGCGTGGTCCTTCGGCAAGAGCAGGCCGGCAAAACTTAAAAACATCCAGTAGGTGCTCCCTGAGCTACTATAGTTTTGGATGGCTGGCGGAAACAGGCCGTAGAATCCCAAAGCGGGAACTCCCCGGTAGAAAAAGTTCGGGTGGGTGGTGAATTGCAGGAGAGCACCCGACGCAACCCGACGTGCCAGACCGGGAGGCAAGGCCTTCGTCGATTGGCCCCGCAACTGCGCTGCCACCATCCCCACACTCGCGCCCAATCGATAGAGGATGCTGCGGCCATACATAATCACCTCGCCGTGGCGGCCAAAGATCTGAGGATAGTGCTCGGAAAACTCCTCAAAGTGGCGGTCCAAAAGGGCGGCACGCTCCGGATAGTGGGTCCTGCCGAACCGAGAAGCCCAAACGGCACCGTAGAGATGGAAGACGTGCGCGGTGTAATAGTCGTAACTCGTATCTCGATACCAACCATTGCCCGCATGCTGCAAAATCAGATTATCAAGATGGTTGAGCATCAGCTTCTCATCGTGCTCATAGCCGTTGAGGGCCAGAAACGTGATCATCATGACATTGAACCAGCGCCAATTGTGGGAGAGCGTGTGACTCACCGACCATTCCTGCAGGGTCGTGGCCACCTTCCTCTTTTCGGCTGAGCTCAGCGCGTCCCAGAAAACCTCCGGCGCGAGAATCATCCACATCGCCAGGTTGCCCAGTTCGCACGTTTGTTGGCGGTGCGTGTCGAAGTCGCGCGCTCGACCGATGAAATAGGTCGATTGCGGATTGGTCAGCAATTCGAGCAGGTGATACTTGTAGTAATCGCGGAGCCGGATTCCACGGATGGTGAGGTCGGGGTTATTTTTGATTAGTGGCGCGGCGACATTAAACGTGCGCGAAATCGCTTCGAAGATCGCGTTGTTACGCTCTCTGGGGGTAGCCGTCTCGTTGCTCTTCGCAGGATAGCCTGGCCCTGGCATCTTCGGCAGAAACAAGGGGTCGTGCAGCGACTGGACGTGGTGAAAGGCGCCCTCGAGGATATGCTTCCCACACGCGAGCCACCCGTCGCGATCCAGCCCGGTATACGGAGACACCTCGCGGTTCGCTCCGGCCACTGGGAAAGGGGGCCAAAAGCGGGGGTCGCTCAAGTCCGGTTGGCTGGCAGCGGACACGCCTCCCAGCAGGGGAAAGGACAGCGCCGCGATAGTCCGGGCGAGATGAAAGTTCGGGCGCATCTTTATCGGTTACGAAGGGAACGAGACGGGATCCCGGGAGGGTTCGGCCATTGGGGTCCGGGGGACTGGGCTACAGTCCAAGCGTCGGACGGCCGCAGCATCCCGGAACGCCTCGAACAAATCATAAGACGGGCGTGAGGCGGACGATGCGCTTGGGCAAGAGGACGTAGAGTGCGCCGTCTGGTCCGGTGATGACGTGGCGGATGCGACCGAGGTCCTTGAAGAGGACCTCCTGCGAGATGACCTTCCCGCCGGCGACCTCGATGCGCAGCAGTTGCTCGGCGGCGAGTGAGGCGAGGAAAAGATGGTCCTTCCACTTCGGGAAGAGTTCGCCCGTGTAGAAGTTGATCCCGCACGTCGCGAGCGAGGGCACCCAGTAGGCGATGGGCTGCTCCAGGTCCTCCTTCGCGGTGAGTTCCGTGAAGGTCGTGCCATCGTAGTTCATCCCGTAGGTGATGACCGGCCAGCCGTAGTTTGCGCCCCGGCGCACGAGGTTAAGTTCATCGCCGCCGCGCGGGCCGTGTTCGGAACTGAAGAGCTCGCCGGTGGCCGGGGAAAAAGCGAGGCCCTGCGGATTGCGGTGGCCATAACTCCAGATGGAGGGAACGGCCGTGGGGTCGCCGACGAAGGGATTGTCGCCCGGAACGCGTCCGTCGTCGTGCAGGCGGTGAATCTTGCCGCCGGGCCGGGCAAGGTCCTGGGCGTGCTGATGCTGGCCGCGTTCGCCGATGCTGAAGAAAATATGGCCCTTTCCGTCGAAGGCGAGGCGCGAGCCGAAGTGCCAGTCGGCTTTGATGTAGTGCTCGAGCTTGGCTTGGAAAATTGTCTGCTGCTCGACGAGCACGCCGTCCTTGAGCTTGCCGCGGATGATGCGCGTGAAGGCAGCCGGGGTGCCGTCGGCCTTGGTCAGCTGTTCGCTGTAGGAAAGATAAATCCAGCTGTTGGCTGTATAGTCCGGATGGGGGACGACATCCATAAGTCCGGCTTGGCCGTTGACGTAAATCATGGGCAAGCCGCTGATCGGACGGGCGGCGAGTTTACCGTTTTCGATCAGATAAAGAAACCCACGCTTCTCCGTGATGATCGCCTGCGTGGGCGAGAGAAACGCGAGGGACCACGGCTCGACGACCGCATCGACCCACGTATCGAGTTTGAAGTCGTGGAGCTGGCTCTTCGCCGTCATCGCAGCGGGGGGCGCGACAACCTTGGTCTGATCGCGCAGCACCTTGGCGCGGGTTTCGCGGAGATAGATGACCATGGCGCGGATTTCCTTTTCCGGAATCGCGGTTCCCCAAGCGGGCATGCCCTTTTCGGGAAACCCGGTGCGAATACTCCGCGCGATGCTCTCGTCGTCGCTACCGTGGAGCCACGTGTCCTTGAGCAGCGATGGGCCAGTGCCACTTCCCTCGAGATTCCGGCCGTGGCAATTGGCGCACAGCAGGGTGTAGCGCTCGGCCACGGTGCCCGCGCGGAAATCCTGGGCCCGCACCGTGGATGCGGCGACGCCCGCAACGACGACGAGCAATCCGCCCCGCAACCAACGCCGTCCACCAAGCACCCGAAAGCCAACGGCGGCGGCCCACACCCGCCCGCGGATACGGGGGCGCAAATTCAGAGCCGAAGTCGTCATACTGGCCGCGGGCGAGGAAGTGCGAGAACCGAGGAGGTACCCGAGCATCGGCAGCGAGCGGAGGATGGATCGGAGCATCGGCAAGGATAGACCTCGGACTGCAAAATGGGCGGCTTGGTCACCACCAAGCCGCCCATTGATAAAACCCGCGCGCCGTCGGTTCGAGCCGGGTTGGAGTCTCTGACGTCAGAACCGATAGGTCGCCGAGGCGCGGACGTTAATGCCGGTGCCGGGAACCACCAACGTGCGCGAAAGCGAGGCGAGGATGTATTCCTTGTCGAATACGTTGTCGATGTTCGCCTGATAACTCCACGCGCCGCGGGTATAGCTGGCCGAGAGATCCACGAGCGTGCGGGCGGGGAGATAAAAGGTCGGAAGATTCGGAATCAGCCGGGTGGACGTGCTGGCGGCCGTGACTCCGGAAGCGGCATCACCCGGCCGCTTGTCCAGCCAATTGGCCCCGGCGGACACGCTGAAACCCTTCAAGGCGGTGTTCTGAAACTCATAGCGCGCCCAGGCGGCGGCGGATTTCTCGGCCGTGCCGCGGAACGGAACATTGAAAGGGTCGCGGTTGGTAAAGGCGGTATAGTGGCCGATGACGGTCAGCCCCTTCTGGATCTCGAACGTTCCCTCCAGTTCCCAGCCCTTCGCCACTCGGTCGGAGAACAGATTCGGAAGGCGGGGATTCGGGGGCGGGCTCACAAGATTGCCCGGGTTGGTGACGGAAAACGCGTTTTGGTTAATCTTGAAGTAGGTGACCGACCACTGCAGGCGATTCTCCATCAAACGAACGCGGCCACCGAATTCATCCTGAATGCCTTCCGAGAACGCCGGGGTGCCGGGCGGGGAGATGCTGCTAGCAATGGGCGACGCGTTCTCTGCATGGCCGTAGAAGAGCGAAACGTTCGGAGCCGGTTTCACGACCACGCCGTAGTTGACCGTGGTTGCATCAGAGTTGATCGTGGAACTGGTGCGGCCGGGCAGCAATTGCCTCGTTCCGTTGCGCGACTCGATTTTAGAAACGCCAGCGGAGAAGATGGCGCGGCCGTCAAAGGCGGTCACGCTCTGGTTGAGGTAGTACTGGCGGGTGAGCTCGAGGATATCAAATTTGTCGAGCGTCACCCCCGTGCTCCGGTA
>CAIUOU010000064.1 GCA_903900845.1 uncultured Opitutia bacterium | reverse complement strand
TTCCACCGCCCGCCGCCGGCCGGCCGGGTCGGGATCAGTAAGCCGCAGGCCGTGCCGGACCCAACCGGCCCCCGTGCCGAAGGCCGCGACCCGCAGACCGTGGGCCGCGCAGAGCCGTTCCACCTCCTCCGCGGGCGTCTCCGCGGCGGAAGCCGGAAAGATCTCCACCGCGTCGAAACCCAGCTCCGCCGCCCGTGCGAATGCGTCGGCCAGCCCGGCGGAGAAGACAAAGGGGCCGGCCCGCGTTTCCGGGACCAGCGTAACCGTGATCGCGGCGCGCATCATCAGCCCTCGGCGCGCGCGCGCGCGTCGGCCTCGATCCGCCGGCTGAGCTCGTCGAGCGTCGCCCGCACGCGCGCCTTCGTGGCGGGCAAGTCAGCGGCGGAGGCTACCGTCTCCTGCGCGAAGAGGTAGAACTTCATCTTCGGCTCGGTGCCGGATCCGCGGGCGGCGAAGGAGTAGCCGTTGCCGAGCGTCACCACGTAGAGATCCTGCGCGGGGATCACTTCCCCGTCGGCATCAACGATGCGCTCGCGGCCGAAATCTTGAAAGCGCGTGACCGGCACGTCGCCGAACGCGGCTGGCGGTCGGCTGCGGTAGCTCTCAAGGATGCGGCGAATCCGCGCGTTGCCCGAGGCGCCCTCGTAATAGAGGTTGATCACCCCCTCGAGGTAGAACCCATAGCGGAGGAACAGCTCGTCGAGGTACTCGGGTACCGTTAGGCCGCGGGCTTTCACCCAGGCGCAAAGCTCGGCGAACATCAGGCAGGCGGAGTTGCCGTCCTTGTCCCGCACGTAGTCATTCGGCAGGTAGCCGTAGCTCTCCTCGGTGCCGAACACGTAGAACGTGGAGTGCTCCTGCAGCAGCCGCGCCCGCGTGGGCAGGTCCGCCGCCTCGTAGTCGAACCCAGGCCCGAGGGCGCGGCGCAGCTGGTCCTCGTAGCGGCGGAGCTTAGCGGCGATCCACTTAAAGCCGGTCAGCGTGTTGATAACCTTGACCCCATGGCCCGCACCGATCGCGTCCTGCAGCCGTGTGGTCACGAAGGTCTTGATCGTCGCTGCGCGCGACGTGCCAGCCGCCGGCAAGAGGCCAAGTTCCTTGTACTTCACCAACCGGTACTCCGTCAGCAGAGCCCCGATCTGGTTGCCGGTCAGTAGTTCCAGCTCGCCGGCGCGGTTGCGCACCGCACAGCCCATCCGGTCGCAATCCGGATCCGTCGCGAGCACGACGTCCGCACCGCTCGCCCGGGCCAGCGCCACGCCGCGCGCCAACGCTTCGGCGTTCTCCGGGTTCGGCGACTTCACCGTCGGGAAACCCGCGTCAGGCGCCAGCTGCTCCGGCACCGGCGTGACGACGCACCCGGCGGCCTCCAGCAACGGAACGGAATGGATCGCCCCCGTTCCGTGGATGTTCGTGAACACCACCTTTAGGCCGGCCCGGGCGCACACGTCAGGATCGAGTACGGCCCGCGCCGCCACCGCTCGGTACGCCGCGTCTGCTTCCGCGCCGAGCACGTGGACCCCGGGGCAGGACGAATCGAGGTAGGCGGCGAGCGCGCCGAGCGGGACGGCATTCACCTCGGCCACGATGCCCGCGTCGTGCGGGGGCACCACCTGGCCGCCGTCGTCGAAGTACGCCTTGAAACCGTTGTCGTGGGGCGGGTTGTGGCTGGCGGTGATGACCACCCCGGCGTGCGCGCGCAGCCAGCGAACGGAGAAGCTCAGCTGCGGCGTGGGACGGGGACCGTCGAAAATCCAGGCCTCGCCGCCCAGACGGATCCAAGTCGCCGCGGCTAGGTTGGAGAAGTGCCGCGAGAAATGGCGGACATCATGCGCGATGACGAGTCGGGCGGGGCCACGCTGGCCGGTGGCGGCAAGGTGGCGCACGGTATACCGGTGCAGCCCGATGGTGGCGCGGACGAGGGTGAAATCGTTCAGGACGTTACTCCCCACGGCAGCGTGGGCCGGCGATCCGCCCGGGCTGCCGCCCAGCTCCGCCGCGGTGGGACGCACCCCGATGGTGCGGCCACGCATCCCGCCTGTGCCGAACTCGAGGAAGCGGTAGAAACGGTCGTTCAGCTCGGACCAAGCCTCCGCGTCGACCAGTTCAGCGATGCTGTCCCGCGCCCAGTCCGGCAAGCCAGCCTGGAGGAACGAGCGGACGTTGTCGGCAGCGCTGGAGAGCAGCCGGCCGGATTGCACGGCGGCCGCGAGGCGGTCAGGGATGGTCATGGAGGAGGAAAAATTCCGGGTAATTCGGCAGGGCGGAAGGCATCCCGACCGTTCAGTCGAGGCAGGCGCCCGGCGCGGGCGGGGTCGTCTGACCCCGGGCGGCCCAACTCGCCGCGAACGAGGCCTCGTCGTCTCCGAAAAGCGGGGAAACCTCAAAGGGGAAGGCGGGCAGGCCGGTGGCATCGGCGGGCACGTTCACGCCGGCGGCCCGCAACCAGCGCGCGTACTGGCGCAGTTGATCGTTCCGGCAGGTCTCGGCTGAGTCCAAGCCGGTGGCGTTTTTAACCGGGGAAAATTCATCAGCCCGCGAAGCCTCGATCACCAGCGGCTGGCGGGCGAAGGGCAGCGCATCGAAGACGAAGAGCTCAAACTTGACCCCGTTGGGCCGTTCGGGGCGCACGGGCGCGCCCGTGGCGTCCACCGTCGGAATCTTCTTGTCCGCGCGATGGAACGGCAGCGCGGTGTCGGGAGAGGCGCCGGCGCCGGCCATCCGGCGGATGAACTCACGATCGAGCAGGTGGATCGCGATGTTGCCGGCGAGGAACCGGAGGCGACCGGCGGCGTCGACCTCGCGTTGGCGTTCCGCGGGCAGGTCCGAGTACTCGATGACGACATCGCGGCCGCGCTGCCGGCAGAAATGGCCAACCTTCTCCTCGGGGTAGGCCTTGGGCACCATCTTGCTGGACATCTCGGAGCCGCGCAGCCGGTGCCAGCCGATGAAGGCGGGGTCGATGCAGCACACGAGGGGATTATCGACCTGGAAATAACTGAGCGTGTCGACTCCCTCGGCCGCCATCAAGTCGAGCGCGCCGCTCCGGGCTAGCGCGCGGAGCGAGCCGCCGTGGCCGTCGGGCGAGAGGGCGAGGCGGCCGGGCGTCTCCAGCAAAATGCGGCCGGCGAAGTCCACGGCGGGCATCCGGCCCTGGCGGAAGAAATGCACGCGGGCGCGATCGAGCCCGAACCAGCGTTGTTCCGCGAAGAAGGCCTCGGTCGCCGCGTGGTTGGCGTGACTGGTCATCACGAACCAGTGGAGCGGGCGCCCGTGGCGTTTACCGGCGGCGAGGATCTTCTCGGCGAAGACCTGGAACAGCGGTTTCGCGCGCACGGGGGTGACCCCAAAGGTGCCCTTCGGGCCATCGTACCCGAGCCGGGTCCCCTGCCCTCCCGCGACGGTGAACGCGGCCACTTGGCCGGCGCGGAGCGCCTGCTCGCCCGCGGCGCGGGCGCGAGCCCAAGCGCTGGCGTCGCCGCCACTCTCCGGCCGCGCTTCGTAGGGGGCGGGCTCGAGGTCCGCGAGATCGGGGCCGCCCGCGCCAGAAGAACCGAGCAGCGTGCAGGTCAAACGCGCCAGCTCCGCTAGGTCCACCTCGCGCGCCTCGGCGGCCAGCTCCGCTTGTTCCGCGGGGCTCAGCCGCTCCCAGAACGCGAATACGTGGCCTTGGCCGGCTTGGCGGAATTGATCGAGGAGGACAGAGGGCGTGGCGGCAGACATTAGGGACCGTTGTCGAAACGAAAGACCACCTCACCCGGCCGACCGTAGCCGAGCCGTTGGCGGATCACCTTCTCGGCCAGCACTGGGTCGGTGCGCAGCCGTGAGAGGAACTGCTCCTGCTCGGCGAGCCGCGCCTTGGCGGCGGCGAGTTCCCGCTCCAGGCGCGCCTGACGGCCGCGCAGCGCGGCCTGCTCGGCCCGGGCCTCGAGGAACAGCATTCCCCCTCCCAGCCCGAACAGGCCCAACAGCACGGCGTAGAGCGCGGCGATGGCCCGGCGGGAATTCACGCAAGTGATTTGAACCACGCGCGCGGCAAACGAGTAAAGGAGAATTGCCCGCCACCGCCCCCATCTTTGTTCGTGCGTTTTGCCGAACCGGCCGCCACGGTCGCGGCCTCGCCCTCAAAATGTACCAGAGCTTCTACGGATTCCGGGAGATGCCGTTCAACATCACCCCCGATCCCAAGTTTCTCTATCTCAGCCCCACCCACCAAGAGGCGCTCCAGCACCTCAAATTCGGCGTCGGCGAGCGCAAGGGCTTCATCGTTCTCGTGGGCGAGGTCGGCTGCGGTAAGACTGTCCTCTGCCGGCGGTTCCTCAACGAGCTCGACCCGGAGCGTTTCGACTCGGCGTTGATCCTCAACCCGCGGATCACCGAGACTCAGATGCTGCGGACCATCCTCGAGGAGCTCGGCGAAGATAAGATCGCCCGTAGCCAGACCGACCTCGTCGCCCAGATCCACCGCGTGCTGCTCGAGCGCATCGAGCGCGGCCGGGATATCGTCGTGATCATCGATGAGGCCCAGAATCTGAAGTTCGAGGTGCTGGAACAGATCCGCCTGCTGTCGAACCTCGAGACCGAGAAGCAGAAGCTGCTGCAAATTATCCTAATGGGGCAACCCGAGCTAAAGGACGTGCTGCGCCGGGAGGACCTCCGCCAGCTCCGGCAGCGCATTCTGGTGCACTACGAGCTCAATCCCCTCTCGCGTTCCGACGTCGCCCACTACGTGCAGCACCGGCTCACGTTGGCCGGCGGCGCGGGACGGCCCCACTTCACCAAATGGGCCCTCTGGGCGGTGCACCGCGGCAGCCGCGGCATCCCCCGCGTGGTGAACAACCTTTGCGACAAGGCCCTCCTCTCGGCCTTCGTGCGCGAGTCTGACGAGGTCACCTACTGGGACGTGCGCCGAGCGCGCCAAGATATGGCCAAGCTGGTTGATTGACCCCCTCTTCGCCGCCATGAGCCTCATCAACGACGCCCTCAAGAAGGCCCAGCGAGATCGTGATCCGCTGGCGCCAACGGACGCCCTCGGCGCCGGTCCCTCCGGACGGTCGAAGGCCCGCACGCCAGCCCAGCATTGGTTGCTGGTGCTGGGCAGCGGCGCCCTTGTGCTGGTGGTCCTCTCGGTCGCGTTCACGCTCTTCTGGACCACTCCGGACGCGCCGCCGCGCAAGGCTGCC
>CAIUOU010000063.1 GCA_903900845.1 uncultured Opitutia bacterium | reverse complement strand
GGAGGTGCGAATGGGAGCTGCACGGAAGCACCGGCCCCCGGAAAACGCGACGCGGAATTTCCCTTTGCGGGCGGGGCCTTTCCCCGTTGGCTGCGGTGATGTCCACTCCCCCGCCGAAACGCGAAAACCTGCTGCTGAACCTGGCGTGCAACATTGCGTTGCCCACGCTGGTTCTGACCAAGCTCAGCGGGGAGGACCGCCTCGGGCCGATGTGGGGCATGGTGGTGGCGCTGGCCTTCCCCTTCGGCTACGGCGTCGTCGACGTCATCCGCCGCCGGAAGACGAATTTCTTCTCGATCGTGGGCGTGCTGAGCGTGCTGCTCACCGGCGGTTTGAACCAGTTGAAGGCCGACGTGTTCTGGTTCGCGGTCAAGGAGGCGGCGGTGCCCGCGCTGTTCGGCGTGGCGGTGGTGTGGTCAGGCCGCACCAAGCGCCCCCTCGTGCGGGAGCTGTTGTGGAACGAGCAGGTGATCGACACCGCCCGCGTCGACGCGGTGCTGACGGAGCGCAACCAGCACGCGGCGTTCGAACGCCTGCTGGCGCGGGCAACCAGCGGGCTGGCCGTGTCGTTTCTGCTGAGTGCGGTGCTCAACTACGCCCTCGCGCGTTACCTCCTCAAGAGCCCGCCGGGCACGGAGGCATTTAATGCGGAGCTGGGACGGATGAACCTGCTGAGCTGGCCCGTGATCGTCCTGCCCTACATGGCGATCACGATGTACGTCCTGTGGCGCTTGCTGAGCGGCTTCACGCAGCTGACCGGCCTCCAATTGGAGGAGGTCTTCCACGGGGCGAAGAAAGCGCCTGCGACCGCGGACGCTCCGGCCAAGGACTGAGCCGGGAGGCCGGCGGAGCGCCCGTCAGGCGCGCTTCTCCATCAGCACGTAATCGCGCTTCGCGCTACCGGTGAACACCTGGCGGGGCCGGTAGATCTTGTTCTTCGGGTTGGAGGCGACCTCTTTCCAGTGGGCGATCCAACCTGGCATGCGACCGATGGCGAACATGACGGTGAACATGTTCTGCGGGATACCGAGCGCCCGCATGATGAGACCGCTGTAGAAGTCGACGTTCGGGTAGAGCTTCCGCGAGAGGAAATATTGGTCGCTCAGCGCGGCGTCCTCGAGGCGGCGGGCGATCGCGAGCAGCGGGTCGTCCTTGATGCCAAGGCTGGCGAGGGCCTTGTCGAAGCTGGCCTTGATGATCTTCGCGCGCGGGTCGTAGTTGCGGTAGACGCGGTGGCCGAAACCCATGAGCCGGTGGCCGGCTTTGCCGGAGCGGGCCGATTCGATGAATTTGCTGCCGTCGTCGCCCTCGGCGTGGATGCTCTCGAGCATCTCGATCACGGCCATGTTGGCGCCGCCGTGGAGCGGCCCCCAGAGCGCGCAGACGCCGGCGGCGACGGAAGCGAAGAGATTGGCGCCGGAGGAGGCGACCATGCGCACCGTCGAAGTGGAGCAGTTCTGCTCGTGGTCGGCGTGGAGGAGCAGGAACAGATTGAGCGCCTGGGCGACCTCCGGCGTGCCGACGTAGTCCTCGTACGGCTGCGAGAACATCATGTGCAGGAAGTTCTCACAGTACGGCAGCGTGCGTTTCGGGTAGATGTACGGCAGGCCGCGGCTCTTGCGGTACGACATCGCGGCGATCGTGCGCACCTTGGAGATGGCGATCGCCGAGGCCTCCTCAAAGTTGGCCAGGTCCTCCTGAACCCGGTTCGTGGCGAGATGCGGGTAGTAGCAACCGAGCGAGTTGAGAAGCGCCGAGAGAATCGCCATCGGATGCGACCCCAGCGGGAACCCCTCGAACAGATGGTCCATCGCGGCGTGCACCGGCGAATGCAGGCGGAGGAGATCCCCAAAGTGGCGGCGCTGCTTGGCGTTGGGCAGCTCACCATGAATGATGAGGTAAGCGGTCTCGACGAAGGACGAGTGCTCGGCGAGCTGCTCGATCGGGTAGCCGCGGTAACGGAGGATACCGGCGTCGCCGTCGATGAAAGTGATGCCGCTCGTGCAGGAGCCGGTATTGCCGAAGCCGTCGTCGTACGTGATGTACCCCGTCTGCGCGCGCAGATTGCGCACGTCGATGGCTTTCTCGCCCTCCGACCCGACCATCGTCGGGAGCGGAAATTCCTTACCTTCAAGTTTCAGGACGGCGTCGTTGGCCATGGGGATTGGATGTTTAGGCAGCTTGGCGCGTGCCACCTCAGCGTTGCACGCCCAAGCTGGGTCGCCAGAAGGAAATTAGTTCCGACGCCGGACCGGGAAAAGGAATCTTAAGCCGGCGGCGCGCGGACAGCTATGCGCTGGCGACAAAGTTGGCGTAAATGCGCAGGCCCTTCGCCTGGCTCTTCTCGGGATGGAACTGCGTGGCGAACACGCGGCCGCGACCGATCGCGGCGCAGAACTTTCCGCCGTAATCGCACTCCGCGAGCACGAGCGCGGGATCATCCGGCACGCAATGGAAGCTGTGCACGAAGTAGAACGCCTCCCCCTCCCCGGCCAGCCCCGCCGCCAGGGGTGAGCTGGCCGGCGTGAACCGCACGGTGTTCCAGCCCATATGGGGAATCTTGTACTCCGGCGGACGCCGGAACCGCACCACCCGCCCCGGAAACACGCCCAAACCCGCGGTGTCGCCCTCCTCCGAGTGCTCCAGCAACGCCTGCATGCCCAGACACACCCCGAGAAAAGGGCGGTCCTCCCCGATCCAACGGCGCACCACCGCGTCGAGTCCGGAGGCCCGGAGCGACGCGACGCAATCGCGCAACGCGCCGACGCCGGGCAGCACCAGGCCGCGGGGAGCGGCCGCCGTCACCCCCGCGGGATCACGCACCACGCGCACGGCAGCGCCGACGGCCTCGAGCGCCTTGGTGACGCTGCGCAGGTTGCAGATCCCGGTATCGATCACCGCGATGGGCGCCGGGGTGCCCGCCGCCGCCTGACCAGCAACTGCCATGCGCGCGACGCTCAAAGCCGGCCCTTGGTGGAGGGCAGCAGGTCGGCCGCGCGCGGCTCGATCTGCGTGGCGATGTCGAGCGCACGGCCGAGTCCCTTGAAGATCGCCTCGGCCACGTGATGGGGCTCCTCGCCGTACACCAGATGAACGTGGAGGTTGGCCCCGAGGGCGTTGCTGAACGCGCGGCAGAATTCCTTCACGAGCACGATGTTGAAGTCGCGCACGAACATCGTCGGCGCCTCGGCCTCGTAGACGAGATGCGGACGTCCGCCGACGTCGACCACGACGCGGGCCAGCGACTCGTCCATCGGCAGCAGGAAGAAGCCGTAGCGCCGGATCCCGACCTTGTCCCCCAGCGCCTCCTTGAAGGCCTGCCCGAGCACGATACCCACGTCTTCCACCGTGTGGTGGTAATCGACGTCGGTGTCGCCCTTGGCCTTAACCTTCAGGTCGAACAAGCCGTGCTTCGCGAACAGCGTGAGCATGTGGTCGAAGAACGGCACCCCGGTGTCGATCTGCGCGACGCCGCGACCATCGATCGCGAGCGACAGCATGATATCGGTCTCCGCCGTGCGGCGGGTGATGGCGCTCACGCGCCCGGATTTCTTTGCCATGCGTCGAGGGATTCGCTGAGGACCCGCATCTCGGGGTCGGTGCCGACCGTGATGCGCAGAAAAGAGGCGGTCAAGGCGTGGCTCGGGAAGTGTCGGACGAGCACCTGGCGCGCACACAGAAAGTCGTAGGCGGAGCGCGCGACCGCCGGGCCGCTTTCCCCACGGGCGTCGCGCGGCTCGGTGAACACGAAATTGGCCTGCGACGGATAGGTGAACCACCCCCGGCGTCCGGTGAGGTCGCCGAGGAACCGGTTGCGGGTCGCCTTGACGCGCGCGACGTTGGCGCGGAGGTGCTCCTCGTCGCCCACCGCGGCGAGGGCGGCCGCCTGCGATAGACGATTGACGTTGTAGCTGTCGCGCAACCGGTCGAGCACGCCGATCACGGCGGGATCGGCCAGCGCGTACCCCACCCGGATGCCCGCAAGGGCGTAGGCCTTGGATAGCGTGCGGGTGACCACGAGACGCGGGTGGCGCGCCAGCAGCGGCACGGCGTCGGCCTCGGCGAATGGCGCGTAAGCCTCGTCGACCACGAGGATACCCGGGAACGCGGCAAGCACGCGCTCGAGGTCGGCGTTGGCGAACGCAACCCCCGTCGGCGCATTAGGCGAGGTGAGAAAGAGGATGCGCGCGCGGGAGGCGGCGAGCCAGTCGACCGGCAGCCGCATCGAGCGGTCGAACGGGATGATCTCCGACGCGCCGTCCTGCATGCCGACCAGCACGGGATAAAGCGAGTAACTCGGGACCGTGTAACCCGCGGCGGCGCCCCCTCCGCAAAACGCCCGCACGAGCAGGTTGAGGATGTCGTCGGAACCGTTGCCGATGCAGACGTTCTCCGGCGAGACCCCGTGGAGCCGCGCGACGGCGGCCCGCAGCGGCGCGCTGGCGGGGTTCGGGTAGAGGCGCAAGGCGGCGCCATCCCCGCCGATCTCGCGACGCAGCGCCTCGGCGACGCGCGGACTCGGCGGGTACGGGCACTCGTTGGTGTTGAGTTTTACCCAGCCGGACCCCGACGGCTGCAAGCCCGGCGTGTAGGCGTGGAGCTTCGCGACGTGCGGCAGGGCTAGATCGGACGGCGACATGCGTGACGGGGAGTGATGTTCGCGACCACGTCCCCGCGGGGCCAATCAAAATCAGAGCGTGCCTCCCGAGGCGGCAGGGGCGGGACGCGCGTTGAACCGCTCCTTCTCCTCATCTCGCTCGAGGTACGGCACGCCCTTCTCCAGCCACTCCGGGGCGGGGGCGCCTTTGAGGTAGTGGTCGAAAAACTGGCCCATCCGCTGCGACCAATCCTTCTGGTTGGCGCGGCGGCGGAGACCGTGGAATTCCCCGTTGTAATTGAAAAGCCAGGCGGGTTTTCCGTGACGTCGCAGAGCGAGGAACAACTCGATACCCTGCTGCCACGGCACGGCGTCATCGTTGTCGTTGTGGAGAATGAGCAGCGGCGTGGTGACCTTCTCGGCCTGGAACACCGCGGAATTATCAAGATAGGCCTGCGTCGCCCCGTTGAGCGGAAGCCCGATCCGGCTCTGGCCGGTCTCGTACTGGAACTGCCGCGCCAAGCCGCTTCCCCAACGGATTCCGGAGTAGGCGCTGGTCATGTTGCCCACCGGGGCCCCCGCTTCGGCCGCCCGGAACCGCCCGGTCTGCGTCAGCATGTAGGCGATCTGGTAACCGCCCCAGGAGTGGCCCTGGATGCCGACGGCGGCCGCGTCCACGAATCCGCGCGCGAGGAGCGCGTCGAGCGCCGGCAGCACGCAACCGAGCGCGCTCTGACCGGGTTTTCCCGTCTCGTAAACGATGTCGGGCATGAAGACGACGTATCCATTGCTCGTGTACCACGAGGGGTTGATGCTCGTGCCCGGCGCCGGGTTCACGAAGGTGTGCACGTTCTGCGATAGCCGCTCGTAGATGTACACGATCGCGGGATATTTACGCGCGGGATCAAAATCCGCGGGCTTGTAGACCGCCGCCTGCAGTTCCCGGCCTGCGGCGGAACGGAAAGGCATCAACTCGGCGGCACCCCACGCGAAGGAACGCTGCTGCGCGGCGCCGTCGGTCAATCGGCGCGGCGCGGAGAAATTGGCGTCGGTCGCGTGCACATCGGGATAGGCGTCGAAACGCGAGGCCGTCAAAAGAAGAACCTCCGCCTCCGCCGACCGACCCATGTAACGTTGGCTGGAGTCACTCCAGATCAGCCGCGTCGGAGGTATGGCGGCCGCGAAGTCCGTCCGGAAAAACCCGGAAGCGCGCGTTTCGTCACTCTCGCCACGGAGCGTCAGGGGACGCGCCGGATCGAGGCCTCGCTCCTCGTCATCCTCCTCCACCGGCTCGATGCGCTGGACGCGCAAAACCGTCCGCGTCGCGCGGCCGTGGCCCGCGGTCAGGTTCCGCGCCGGGCGGCCGTCGGGATGCAGCTGCCACACGTCATGGCGATCATAGGCGAGAAAGGAAGCGCTGTCCTTCGTCCACCCCGCGGCCCCATGGGCTGAGGGCGGCGCCGGGCGATCGTCGTCCTCGTTGTGAAACAAGGCCGGAACCTTCGCGGTGAGCGATTGGATCGTACCGCTCGTGGTGTTGAGCACGTGCCAGTGCCGCTCGCGGTAGAACGCCGCCCATTTGCCGTCGGGCGACCAGCTCATGGCCGATCCGCCCTCGTTTCGCAGCTTTTCGATCACCCGGCGTCGGGTGCCCGTCGCGCCATCCACCAGGTAAACGTCCGTGAAACGGCCGTCGTGATCCGC
>CAIUOU010000062.1 GCA_903900845.1 uncultured Opitutia bacterium | reverse complement strand
GTCGAGCGCCTCGTCGACCGACTCCTCGCCTCGCCGCATTTTGGGGAGCGCTGGGGCCGCCACTGGCTCGACCAAGCCCGTTTCGCCGACAGCGCCGGGTACCTCAACGACACCCTGCGGCCGAACGCCTACCTGTTCCGCGACTGGGTCATCGACGCCGTCAACCGCGACGTGCCGTTCGACCGGTTCACGGTGGAGCAGCTGGCCGGTGACCTCCTGCCGGAGCCGACGCTGGAGCAGCGCATCGCGACCGGCTTCCATCGCAACTCGCTGAAGAACGACGAGGCCGGTGCGGACCTAGAGCTCGACCGGGTGAAGAACGCCGTCGACCGGGCGGCGACGACGGGCGCGGTGTGGCTCGGCCTCACGGTCGGCTGCGCCGAGTGCCACACCCACAAGTACGATCCGGTCTCGATCCGCGAGTTCTACCAGCTCTACGCCTTCTTCAACCGCACCGCCGAGCGCGACGTCCCCGCGCCGCGGCCCGCCGAACTCGCGGCCTACGAACGGAAACTAGCCGAGTGGGAGACCGCGCGGGCCCGCCTTGAAGCGCCCGTCACGGCGCACGTGGCCGCGCTTGCCCCCACCCGGGTGCCAGAATGGGAGCGCGGCCTGACCCTGCCCGCCGCCCGCTGGACCCTGCTCCGGCCGGAGGAGATCACCTTCATCACCGAAGACGAGGAACGCCTCTTCCCCCCGAACGCCGACCACTCGGTCAGCACCGGGGAACGCGACCCCGTGCGCACCCGCTACGTCGTGCGTGCGCCGTTCGCGCAGCGGGGGGTCACCGGCTTCCGCCTCGAGGCCCTCGCGGACCTCGGGGAGAAGCCCGGCCGCAGCCGCGGGGGCGACTTCCACCTCGCGGAGTTCTCCGTCACCGTGCGCGTCCCCGGGGGCACGCAGGAACGCCTCGCGTTCGCCGCCGCCCGCGCGAGCTTCGCGGCCAAGACCACGCCGGCCGCGCACACCCTCGATGGCGACAGCACCACCGGCTGGGGCGTGGCCGGCCAAACCGACCGCGCGCACGCCATTGTCTTTGAACTGAAGGAACCGCGGGACTTCCCGCCGGGCACGGAGCTCTTCGTCGAGCTCGAGCACCGCATCACCGGCGTCCTCACGCGCTTCCGCCTCGCCGCCACCACCGCGCCCGGGCCGTTGGAGCCGGGTCCGCTGCCCGACGAGATCCTCGCCGTGCTCGACACCCCGGAGGCTGCGCGCACGCCGGCGGACCGACTTGCCCTCGCGCGCCACGTCGCGCGCTTCGCCGACGAGCGCGGCCGGGAATTGCACCAGCCGCTCGCGGCGCACTTTGCCAAGCGCCCCGAGTTCCCGCGTACCGCGGCGCCGGTGCTGGTGGCGCACGAGCGCAAGACGCGCGTCCACCTGCGCGGCGACTACCAGCGGCCCGGCGAGGAGGTCCTGCCGGGCACGCCCGTCGTGCTCCCGCCGCTGCGGGCCCGGGGCGCCGTCGCCGACCGGCTCGACCTAGCGCGCTGGATCACCGACCCGGCCCACCCCCTGACGGCGCGCGTGGCGGTCAACCAGATCTGGCTGCAGCTGTTCGGCCGGGGGTTGGTGGCGACGCCAGACAACTTCGGCGCGCTCGGCGAACGGCCGTCGCACCCCGAGCTGCTCGACTGGCTGGCGACCGAGTTCCCCCGGCTGGGCTGGAGCCGGAAGGCGTTGATCCGCCTGCTGGTGACCTCCGAGACGTACCGCCAGGTGTCGCGGCGCCGCGCGGACTTGGAGGAGCGGGATCCGCTGAACGTGCTACTCGCGCGCCAGAGCCGGCACCGGCTTGAGGCGGAGATCGTGCGCGACGTGGCGCTGGCCAGCAGTGGCCTGCTGAATCCGCGGATCGGTGGCCCGAGCATCCACCCGCCGCTGCCAGAGTTCGTCCTCGCCTTCGGCCGCAACCGCAGCTGGCCCGAGACGAAGGGCCCGGAGGCGAACCGCCGCGGGATGTACATCCACCTCCGGCGGAACGTCCCCTACCCGATGCTCACGGCCTTCAACGCGCCCGACGCGAGCGTGGCCTGCCTCCAGCGGGAGCGCTCCAACTCGCCCCTGCAGGCGCTCACGCTGCTGAACGATCCGGTGTTCTTCGCCGCGGCCGAGGCCCTCGCCACCCGACTGGCCGAGGTCCCCGGCGACGTCGAAGCGCGGCTGCGGCACGGCTTCGCGCTTTGCCTCGGCCGCCCGCCGACGCCACCGGAGCTCGCCGCGTTGCGACGCCACCACGACGACCAGCTTGCCCTCGGCGACGCGCGTGCGGCCCTCCTCGCCACCGCCCGCCTGCTCCTCAACCTCGACGAGTTCATCACCCGCGAATGATCCCGCCCGCGCTCCACCGGCGACAGTTCCTCACCCGGGCCGGCGGCGGCCTCGGTGCCCTCGCCCTTTCCAATCTCCTCGGCGCCGACGGCCTCCTCGCAAACACCGCGACGGGGCCCGGCCGCATCCCGACCCACCACGCCCCGCGCGCCAAGAACTGCATCTACATCTATCTGGAGGGCGGCCCCAGCCAGATGGACCTGTACGACCCGAAGCCGAAGCTCAACGCGCTGGACGGCCAGCCGCTGCCGGACTCGATGCTGGCCAATATGCGCTTCGCCTTTCTCGCGAAGGAGTCAGCGCGCCTGATGGGTTCGCCGCGGACCTTCCGCCCGCACGGCCAGTGCGGGATGGAACTCTCGGACCTGCTGCCGCACATCGGTTCGATCGCCGACGACATCTGCCTGATCCGGTCGATGCATACCGACCAGTTCAACCACGTGCCCGGCCAGCTCCTGATGAACACGGGATCGGCCATCTCCGGACGGCCCAGCCTCGGCTCGTGGCTCTCCTACGG
>CAIUOU010000061.1 GCA_903900845.1 uncultured Opitutia bacterium | reverse complement strand
GGTTCCGGACATATCCCATGCCGACCTCCAGAAAGCCGTGGCCGCCAAGGCCGTGACCCTCCTCGACGCCAACGGCACCGAGTCCTTCAAGGAAGGCCGGATCCCCGGCGCGATCGATTACGCCTCCGCCAAGGCGAAGCTCGCCGCGATGCTCCCCAAGGATAAAGGCGCCCTGATCGTCGCCTACTGCGGCAACGAGTACTGCAGCGCCTACCTCTCGGCCGCCACCGCCGCGATGGACCTGGGCTACACCAACGTGAAGCACTTCTCCCGCGGGATCGACGGTTGGAAGAAGGCCGGCGGCAAGCTCGACAAGAGCTGACGTCCTCCTCCGGTCCGCAAAAAGGCCCCGCTCGCAACCGCGCGCGGGGCCTTTGTTTTTTGATCCGGGGCGCGCCGCCCGCGGGGCGGCGCGCGGAGCCCGGTCAGAACTTGGTGCTTAGCGAGAGAACGATGTTCCTCGGATCGCCGAAGGCGGCAAAGCCGCTCTCCCGATACTCGCGGTCGGCGAGGTTCTTCACGTTGAGCTGCACCCGCGAGTCCTTGCCGGCGAGCTTGAAGCGGTACTGCAGCAGCAGGTCGACGGTCGTGTAGGCCGGCATCGTGGCGGTGACGTTCTGGTCCGCGGCGAAGCGCGCCGAGGAGCTGTCGCGCAGGCCACCGCCGACGGACCAGCCCGCGAGCGGACCCGCGCGGAAGTCATACTTGGTCCACAGCTGCAGCACGTCCTTCGGCACCGCGGCGAGCGGCAGGCCGAGGCGGGCAGGTACCGTCGAGGCCACCGTCTCCGCCTTGGTCATGTGGGAGTAGCTGACGAGGATCTGCCAGTTGGCGCGCGGGTTGTAGGACATGTCGACCTCGACGCCCTGCGACTCCTCGGCGTCGCCGTAGATGAACCACGGCTGGCGGGCGCTGGCGACCTCGCGGGCGCTGTCCCGCGAGGCGATGTTCTCGCGCTTCACCCCGTAGAATGAGACTGAACCGGCCAGGCGACCCTCGAGCAGCGCGCTCTTCAGGCCGATGTCGTAACCCTGACCGGAGACCGGCGAGAGGCCGCGGCCGTCGGCGTCGGCGCCGAGCTGGGGCTCGAGGGACTCGGAGAACATGGCGAACGCGGAGAGCTGCGGCGTGAGTTTGACCAGCGCGCCGTAGAGCGGCGTGGTCTTGCTCGTGGTCGGGGTGGCGATCTCGGGATTGGTCACCGTCCGCTCATAGAAGCTCACGCGCGAGTACTCGCTGCGGCGGGCGCCGACGATCGTGCGCACGCGGCCGTCGAGGAACTCCGATTGGAGTCCGAGGTAGTAACCGAGCTGCTTCTCGGCGCGACGGCGGGTGATATTCCAGGTCTCGGCGCTGGCGGCGCGCTCGGACGGGGCGCTGCGCAGGGCTTGCGTGCGCGGATTCCAGACGGCGAACGCGCCGTAGCGGCCGTCCTGGAAGCGGCTGGCGGAGTCGAACCAGCCCGGGGTGTCCTGGTTGACCCGCTGGGATTCCTGCCCGAGCGAGAGCGTGTGCTGGGAGGCGCCCACCGTGAAGCGGTAGGTCAGCTTGTTGTCGAAATTGTACGAGTCGCGGTAGTTCGCGAAATTGCCGAAGCGGAAGCGCACGGTGCCGTCGGCGAACGGCTCCTGGTCGCCGCCGATCGAGCGCAGGATCTCGAAGTCATCGATCGCGTAGTTCCACTGCAGCTGGTAGACCAGGTTCGAGCCGATCTTCTGGGTGTAATCGAGGTCGACGGTGTACGACTGGTAGAAGGAATAGGTCTCCTTGCCCATGGTGACCTTGCGGCCGTACGGGTCGCCGGCCGGGAAGACCGGCGCGAAAATGTCGAACGTCGGCGCGCTCGCGAGGCCGTTGGCGTTGAGCCACGCGCGGGGCGCGAGGCCGCTGGTGACCGCGGCGGGATTGCCGAGGTAGCGGGAGTTGCTGCGCAGCACCGCCGCCGACTCGCGGTCCTGGTTCACGCGGCGCACGGTCTCGAGGTCCAGCGTGACGATGCCGTCCTTGAAGACCTTCCACGCGGCGGTGCCGCCGAGGTAGTGCTCCTTCTTGAAGTCGTCGTTGCGCCAGCCTCCGGCGTCGATCCCGCCGGCGCCGAAGCGCGCCGCAAAGTTCTCCCCGCCGAGATTGTAGCCGACCTCGGCCTTTTTGAATTCCCAGCTGCCGAAGCTCACGCTCGCGTCACCGCCGGTTTTTTTGAACTCGGGCTTGCGCGTGATGTAGTTCACCACGCCGCCGGGGCGTACGAGCCCGAAGAAAATCGAGGAGGATCCCTTGATCACCTCGATGCGGTCCATGCCCCAGGTCGAGTAAAGCTGCCGGCGGTACTGGCCGTTGCGGTAGGCCTGGAGGCCGTTGAACCCGCGTATGATCATCTGCGACTCGTAGTTCGGGCTGGTGATCACGCCCGGCACCAGCCGGAGCACCTCGCTCTGCAGGTTCGCCCCGTAGTCGGAGACGAACTCGCTCGTGAGCACGTTGATCGAGACCGGTACGTCGAGGATGTTGGCCCCGAAGCCGGTCGCCGTGATGGCGCTCTGGGCGCGGTAACCGGAGGCGCGCTCGGCCGAGACATTGAACTCGGACAACTGGATCGCGTCTCCGGCGGATTTGGCGCCGGCCTGGGCGAGGCCCGGAACGGCGGATGCGGTCAAAAGGGTCAGCAGCAAGCTGACCCGGTGGGATGCTTTGTTGGGCATGGGGGGTTTGTGGTTAGGACTTCGCGGCGCCGTGGGCCGGCACCCGAAACCTGCAAAAATTCCTACGGCGCGCCGGGATTCGCGCGACAAAAAAGGCGGCAACGGCCGGCGAGGCGCGCGGGCCTGCGGCCTATTTTTCCTCGGTGTTGATGGTGGTCGGAGCCGCGGCCGGACCGGAACCTCCGACCGGCATCGAGGCGCCGCCTGCGGACGAGGACGCCGACGAGAAAGCTCCACCTGCGTCAGGTGCCGAGTAGGTCGGAGCCGAGTACGAGGCGGAGGACGTGGAGGATGACGCGTGGGGGTTGGAGTTCTGCTGGGAGGTCAGGGACGAAGCGTGCGCGGACCGATCTCTGTGCCCATCGTCACTCCGGTGGCGGCCGTAGTCCTCCCGGGTACGTCCCTCGCGGGAGGGGCCGTTTTCGGCTCGCGCGTAACCGCGGTCCGGATCGCCCCGGGTGCGGGGATGCCCGCTGTTCATGGCGGACGAGTCCCCGGCGCCGACGGCGCGATCGCCCGGATATCGGCGGTTCTCCGGGTCGCCCGAAGCGGACCAACCGGCCTGCCGGTTAAAGGCCAGGCGGCGCACATCGTCCGCAAAGACGAGTTCGCGCGGATCGGATGACGGGTACGCCCGGGGCGCAGCGGCCGCCTGCGCCGGCTCCGCGGCCGCGAGGAGCGGCGGCCTCGGGTCCTCCGCGGGAGGCACCGTGCCGCGACGCGGTGACGGACCCTCGGGTGGGCGGGGGTGACGAGGATGATGCGCCAGGTCCGGCGGGCAGAAGCCTGGCGCAGGCTTCGGGCGGCGCGGGTTCAGCGTCGGGGTGGCGTAGGTGTAGCCGTCGAAGTAGGCGTTGCCGTACCCGTAGAAAGGATCCCAGCCGAAACCGGGGTAGAGGCCACCCCAGGCGTATCCGTTCCAGCCGAACGAGGAGGGGAAAGGGTAGGCGCCCGTGACGAGCGGTGAAGGGGCCAAGGTGATTTCGCGCAGCTCATTGGCGCGCACGCCCACCATGATCGCCTGCCCCCGGTTTTCCGGATCCTTCGGATCAGGAATGAAGTCAACCCGTAGGATCCGGTCCGCCAACCCCACGTCGGTGACCAGGACCAGCCCGTTCGCGGCGAAGGCTCGCGCGAAGGCGGCTTGGATCAAGGCCCACTGGGAGGGGGACGGATGCAGGCCTCCCCGCACCGTCACCGCGAGGGCGTAGGCGGTCGGGCGGCTTCGCGCCGGCGCCGAGGCGCGCGGCGTGTGCTGGCAACCGGCGGCAAGCAGGAGGCAGCACGCTAGGACCGGACCGGCGAAATTGAGGCGCATGGTGAGACCGAGACGGAGCCGACCTTCAGGCCGGCGGGGCAAGACGGTTCGCCGGGAGTGACGTTGCGTTCCGGCGCCATTTTCCGCCGCTTCGCCCCGGTCGGAGCGCCACACTGGGCGGGAACGGGCGCTTTCGGACGTCCCGTGCAGTCTGTCCCCGGTGGTTCAGCGGCCGCCCTCCACCCACGCGAGGTCGAAGCGGGCCAGGCGGATATCGTTACCGGCCTCGTAAAGGCAGAGCACCCGGCCATCGGGCAGTACCGCGAGGTCAGAGTAGGCCGATGGACCGGCGTCGAGGGTGCGATTCAAGGTCCAAGTCTTGCCGTCGTCGCGGCTGAGCTTGATCGAGAGATTCTCGCGCTTGCCCCGGCCGGCGGGGATCTCGCGGCCGGCCGCGTCGCGCGCGAGCGTGTGGGGCGCGGAGTAGAGCTGGATCCCCGGGTTCGAGGGATGCGCGACGATGCTCGCCATGCAGACCGGCTCCCAGAGCTGCTCGTGGAAGCGCGGCGTGCTCCAGCCGGTGGCGCCGTCGCCACTGACGCTCACGAGCTTGCGATTCGCCTTGGAGACGTTGCGGGCGACGAGCAGCACGCGGCCGTCGGCCGTCGTGGTGATCATGGTCTCGTTGGGATCACCGAAATCGCCCGCGTTCGGGAAGGCGATTTCGCCGGCGCGCCAGGTCCGGCCGTGATCGTCGCTGTAGATCGTCGCCGAGGCGGAGGGCTTGTGGTCGCCGACTGCGCCGTAGGCCAGCCAGATGGGCACCACGAGTCGGCCGTTCTTCAGCTGGAGGCCGTGTCCCGGGCCGGTCGCGATGACCTTCCAGTCGTAATGCCGGCGGAACGCCTCGAAGCTGGCGGTGATGTCCACGGGATCGGTCCAGGTCGCGCCGTCGTCGGTGCTGCGCATCGCGAAGGCGCGGGCGTAGTTCACGCAGTAGACGAACTCGATCGCGCCGGTGACGCGGTCGACGATGGCGACGGGGTTGTTGACGGTCTGCTCGCGCTCGCCGCCGGATTTCTTGCGTGGGTTGCCCTCGAGGCGGGCGCCGCGGTGGGCGATCCGGCGGGGCGCGTCCCACGTCTTGCCGCCATCGGTGGAGCGGCGGAGGTGCACCTCGATCTCGCCCCAGTCGGAGCTGTTGTTGACCCGCGCCTCGCAGTAGGCGAGCACGGTGCCCTTGGTTGTAATGACCATGCCCGGGATACGATGGCGGGTTACGCCATTCGATTTGGCCGGGAAGACGTCGAAGAACTCGGGGGCCGGTGCGGCTCGGAGCGCGACGGCCGACGAGGCGGCGAGGATCGCGGTGAGGAGAGCGAGGAGTCGGTTCATGGGGTAAGGGAGATTTCTAAACGAGATCGGAGTCGGGGCAGAGTCCGGTGTCACCGGCGGAGCGCGCTTCCGTGATTAATTCGTCGACGCCCTCCGATGGGTATCGGGCGCAAACGGCACGCACTTCCGCCAGATCGACCGCGGGGTTCCGGCTGAGGAGCCCATCCCGTGGCGGGCGGGACTTTCGGCGGGAATCTTGGCGGCGATGTCCATTCGTCGGCTCGAGGGAATGTTCCGTTCCGCCGATGCTCCGCTCAAGGAGATTCCCGGCGGCGCCGCGGGATTTCCCAGACGGAATACGGGCCGGCTCCGCCGCATCAGGGCTTGGGGAGGCGGGCCTCCCCGGACTCCGTGAGCCACTCGAGGTTGAAGCGCGCGAGCGTCAGTCGCGCGTAGGGCCAGTCGGTGCGTTTCGAGCCGGGGCGGGTGGCACCGGGGCGACCGCTCTCGTAGAGGCACAGAATCGTGCCGTCGGGCAACACCGCGAGGTCGCTGTAGGCGCTGGGGCCCGGTTCCAGCGCGCGGGTGGCGATCCACGAGCGGCCGTCGTCGAGGCTGAGCTTCACTGAAAGATTCCGCCGGTCGCGGCGGCCGCCGGGCGCGGCCTTGCCGTCGGCGCGCTCCAGCGAATCCGGGCCGGAAAATAACAGCCGGGTTTTCCCCGGGGTGGCGGGATCGTCGGGCCCGAGCAGGCTGGCTTGGCAAACCGGTTCGACGAGGGCGTCCGCGAATCGGAACGGGGTCCAGCCGGTCGCGCCGTCGGGACTGTAGGTGACGATCTTGCGGTGCGGGGCGGCGCGGTTGCGGGCGATGAGCATGACGCGACCGTCGCCCAGCTGGGCCGTCATCGGCTCGGTGGTGCCCGGGGTGTCTTTCGTTTTCCGGGGCACCGCGATCTCGCCGCGCCGCCAGGTCGCGCCTTGGTCGTCGCTGAAGAGGGTGGCCACGACCGAGTTGCCGTGCGCGCCGTCGTCGGCCTTCGCGAGCCAGACCGGCACGATCAGACGGCCGCCGCGCAGCTGCAGGCCGTGGCCCGGCCCCGTGGCGATCACCCGCCAATTCCATTCCGGCCGGAACCGTTCCGCCGCGGTGGTGATCTCCACCGGCCGGCTCCAGGTTTGTCCGTCATCGGTGCTGCGCACGTGGAAAACCCGCATGTATTCGACGCAGTAGATCAGGTGCACGGTGCCGTCGCGGGCGGCGATGGGGACCGGGTTGTTCACCGTCTGCTGGCCGGGTTCGCCGATCACCTTGCCGGGCGGCTGCGCGGCGTTGGCGGGGTTGCGCGGCAGGCGCAGGCCGAGATGGGCCACCTGGCGGACCGGCGCGAAGGTGCGACCTCCGTCGGTGCTCCGGCGCTGGTGGATCTCGATCTCGCCCCAGTCCAGACCCGAGAACTTCCGCGCCTCGCAGAACGTCAGCACGGTGCCCCGGGCCGTCACCACGAGGCCCGGGATACGGTAGGAAACAAAGCCGCCGGTTTGCTCCTCGTGCACGTCGATCCTTTCGAGGAAAGGCACGGCGGCGAGGAGCCCCGGCCCGGCCGCCGGAGCGAGCGCGGCCGCGGCGAGGAGGATGGGGAAGAGGTGCATCCGATAACGTTCAGAACGACCCGCGCACACCGACATTGGTGTAGAAGCCGAGTTCCTGCCAGCGGATGGGCCGCGCGTACTCCGGGGTGTCCGGCGCATAGCGCTGCTGGTTCTGCACAAAGCCTCCGAGATCGACCACGGAGGCGTAGAGCGAATAGCGGCGGGACAGGCTGAAGGTGGCGTTGGCGCCGATGCGCGTGCGCTTCTTCTGGTAGTTGAAGGTGTTCGCGGGAGTGGTGGCGTTGACCGCGACGGCGCCGGTGCGGGTGTCCCCGAGGTGGCTGATGGTGGTCTTCAATGCGAAGCGGCCGCGGACGAAATTGATCCCGCCGGCGACGGACTCGGGGTTGTAACCCGAGAAGTCGGCGGTGCGCGATCCGCTCAGGTTCAACTTGGTGAAGTTGACGAACACCTGCAGGCCGCGGGCCCAGGCGGGAAGAAAGGTGAGCGACTGGCGGTAGCTGAACTCGAAGCCCTGGATTTTCGCGTCGCCGCCGTTGGCCAGCGTCCGAACCTGATAGCCGAGCAGCGAGGGATCGCCCTCGAGCCCGTACTGCTCGAGGAGCTCGGGCGTGGCGGCGGTCGTCACGGAGGTGAAGAAGTCGGCGATGCTCTTCTGGAAGACCCCGATGGAGCCGAAGCCGTCCTTGATCTGGTAGCTCTCGAGCGACAGGTCGTAACTCTTTGCGCTCCATGGATTTAGGCCGGCATTGTTGACGGTGATGAGCGGCGTCGCGACATCGGGCTCCGAGATGTTGGTGCTCGGGATGATGTTGTTGATGTTGGGCCGGCCGAGGGTGTGCGCGTACGCCGCGCGGAGGATGAGATTCTCGGTGAGGTTGAAGGAAGCGTTCAGGCTCGGGTAGAGGCCGTCGTAGGAGCGGTCGGCGGCGGCGGCGCGCTCGACGTAGCGGAGGCGCCGGAGGACGAGCGGATCCGCCGAGAGCGGCACGCGCTGGATCCCGGCCAGCGCGGGATTGCCGTCGACGAGCGATCCGTTCGGGTTCCGTTGGAACTGCGCGTTGATGTCGTTCCGGGGCCCGTTGCCGCGGTCGGCGGTGCGCTCGTAGCGTGCCCCCGCCACGATCCAGAGGCGGTTGCGCAGCAGGCGGGCATCGGCGCGGACGTAGCCGGCGGTGATCGTTTCCCGGAGTTGGCGGGAGTTGTTGACGAAGTCCTGGTGCACCTGCGCGTCGTCGAGCACGAACCACGACGGGTTGGCGCGATAGAGGTCGAACAGCTTCTGGCCGCTGATCCAGCGGACCTTTTGTCCGAAGAGGGTCGGCGCCTCCGGGAGGAAAGCAGCGTCGAACACGTCGAAGCGGCCTGCGAGGCGGTCCGCGGCGTTGGAGGAGCCGTTGGGACGGAAGTTCCAGGTTTTCCCGTAGCGACGCTGGTCGCTGAGGTAGGTATCGAGCGCGCCGCCGACCTTGAGCGTGAACGGGAAACCGGCCGCGAACTCCCGCGCGAGGTCGAGGCGGAGGTTCGATTTGCGGGTGTTCCAGTCGGGCTGGTTGGTGGTCGGGTTGCCGAGCGTGTAGTTGCCGCCGTCATAGACATCGACGGGGACGCCGGCGCGCGTGGCGCTGTAGCGGGTCGGGATCGTGCCGCCCGAGAAGGGAATGCCGTCGCCGCGGAGGACGAGGCCCGTGAGGGTGGCGGGCGCCAGGTTGAAGAAGCCGGCGTCGACGTCGAGGCGGTCGGTGGCCGAGGTGGAGAATGCGCCGTGGGCGTCCCAGCGCCAGACGTCGCCGCGGTGGCGGTAGCGCAGGGTGTAGTGCTTGGTCGTGGTGGTGATGTCGACGTTCTCGCCGCTGCCGTTCATCGTCACGACGCCGACCCCGGCGGGCGCGCCCTGCGTGAACGTGGCGCCGCCGGTCGCGCCGGCGCCGTAGTTGAAGCCGAGGACGCTGCGCGTGATGTAGAGCGCGTAGTCGCGGAAGTTCACCGAGGCGGAGATCGAGTCCGTCGGGCTCAGGCGCCAGTCGAAGCCGAGCGAGCCCTGGAGCGTCTGGAAGGTCTGCGCGAGGGAGTTCCACTGGCTCGACGTCTGCACGAGGCGGACAAGATCCCAGGTGGGCGACTCGTCCGTCTCCTTTTCGCCGGTCTCCATCGGCTTGAAGCGCCACGTGCGCGAGCCGCCGACGGTGAGGGCGAAGTCGCGGTTGACCGGGTGCTGGTAGGAGAAGTCGAACGACGGCTGGATGAAGCGGGGCGAGTTGTCGGCGTTGTGGTTGCGCGGGCCGCCGTCGAACGTGAAGCCGCCGCGGTGGTGGAACATCGTGTAGGCGTTGAAGGAGAGCCGGCGCTGCCGGGACTCGAAGCCGCTCCGCGAGATGAGGTTGATCGATCCGCCGAGGCCGGCCGCGGGCATGTCGGGCGTGGGCACCTTGGTCACCTCGACGCGGGAGACGTTGTTCATCGGCATCTCGCGCAGGTCGAGCGACCGGCTGTTGCCGTTGAAGGACGTCGCCATCTCGCCGCCGTCCAGAGTCAGCCCCGTGTTGTTGCCGGGAAATCCGCGCAGGGAGACGGTCGTCGGCTCGGAGCCGGAGGTCGTGATCGAGACGCCCGGGAGGAAGAGCAGGAACTCGCCGATGTTCTCCGCGCCGCGGTCCCCGAACTCGTCGATCGCGACCACGTTCTTGATGTTGGGGGCGTTGCGCTGCTCGTTCATCGAGATGGCTTGCGCGCTCATCTCCCGCGCCTCCACGACGTTGAAGGCGTCGAGTTTCACCGTCTGGCCGGCGGCGACCGCGCCGCCCGCGCGCACCAGCTGCAGTTCGAAGTCGCGGCGGGCCGTGGCGTCGGCGGCGACCGTGACCTCCGCGCGTTGCGGGACCATCCCCAGGTAGGTGACGCTGATGCCCGCCGCCCCGGCGGGCACACCGATCAGACGAAACTCGCCCGCGTCGTCCGTGAACACCTCGCGCGCCAGGCCGTCGAGCGTGACGCGCGCGTTCGCGAGGGTCGAGCCGGTGGCGGCGTTGAACACGCGGCCCTCGATCACGCCGACCGCGTTTCCGGAGGAGCGGGCCGGGGCCGGTTGGGCGGGTAGCGGCTCCGGTGCGACGACCGGGAGCAACAAGGCAAGCACGGCGGACAGGCGAATCGCTCTCATGAAGGGCAGGTAGGGGGTTGAAGCGCCGCGCGACCGGACATGATACCGACGGCGGGGAGAAGACTGACGAGCAGGAGAAGAGGTGGGATCGCCGGCCACGACAAGCCGGCGGTGTGGTTCCCTCGGGGAACCGCAGTCAGACCCTGGCGGCGACCACGCCGTCTCCGGCGTCGAACTCCGCCAGCAAACGCGCATGGCGTCGCGCGGGAGCGCCGTACGCGAGGACCTGGCCGATCGAGGTTCCCATCGCGCGGGCGAACGCGGCGGGATCAAAGCGGTAGCGTGGCGGCCGGGGCTTGAGGAAGCGCAGGAAGGGATCGTCGTCCCGCGAGAGCAGGGCGACGCCCGCGCCGCGGTCCGGTTGCGCGGCCAGCCAGCCCGCGATGGCGAGCAGCCGGTAGGGGTTCGCGACGAGCAGGCCGGTGGGGCCGCCGCGGTTCCGCAGGCTGGCGAGCGGCTTGATGGCCTCCTCCCGGCTTTCGCCGGTGTGGATGACCACGGCCTCGGCTGGGCGCGAGGCGGAGCGGGCGGCCGCGAGGAAGCCCTCGGCGGTGCGGAGATCGCCCGCGGAGTTCACGGCCTTCAGCAGCAGCGCGATCCGGTGGTGGCCTCGCGCGATGAGCACCCCGGCGGCGTGGCGCGCGGTGGCGGCGTGGTCTAGGTCGACGGAGGGAAGGTCGATGCCGGGGAAATTGGATCCGGCGACGACGCAGGGTCGCGACTGCGTGGCGAACCACTCCTGCATCGGCTCGGTCGAGAGTACCGGAACCCAGCACTCCGCGGGTTGGCGGTCGCAGATCCGGGCCAGCGCCGCGGCGGGTCTCTTTCCGTAACACGCGGGGGCGGCGTGCACCTGCAGGCGGGTGCCCTGATCCGCCAGTTTTTCCCGGAGGCGGTCGATCCACTCGATCGTGGTGGGTCGCAACTGGCCGAACGCGTGCGGGATCAGCATCCCCACGGTCGCCGCCGTGGCACCGCGTGGCCGGCGCGGTCTTCCCGTCAAGCGGTGGCCGCGCCCCGGCTCCGGTCGCAGCAGGTTCGCGCCCTCGAGGGCGGCGAGGGCCCGGCGCAGGGTGTTGCGCCCGACGGAAAGCTCTCGGGCCAGCGCCCGCTCCGCCGGCAGCCAGTCGCGCCAGCGGCCCGCGGCGATGCCGGCGCGCAAACAGGCGGCGGTCTGGGCCACGAGGGATTGACGCTGGGGCAGGAGGTTCAAGGCGACGCCAGTTCACCTTCTCGCGGGGTCGGTTCAACCGGTTTCGCGGCGCGGCCGGAAGTGGTGATCAGCGCCCGGGCCCGTGCCGGAGGAATCGGCATTGCCAGGCGGTCGCCGGGAAGGGCACGGTCTTCACACCCCGACCCTATGAAACCACCCGAGCACGACCCGGCGGGTTTTCGGCGCGTGCTGTACTCCAGCATGCTCGGCACCGCCATCGAATGGTATGATTTCTTCCTGTACGGCACGGCGGCGGCGCTGGTTTTCAACCGGCTCTTCTTCCCTCAGCTGGACCCGCTGACCGGCACCCTTGCGTCGTTCGCCAGCTACGCGGTGGGGTTTTTCGCCCGACCGTTCGGCGGCATAATCTTCGGCCATTTCGGGGATCGCCTCGGGCGCAAGTCGACGCTGGTCGCCACGCTCGTGATGATGGGCGCCGCCACGTGCCTCGTCGGCGTGTTGCCGACCTACGAGCAGATCGGATTGTGGGCCCCGGCGCTGCTGGTGCTGCTCCGCGTGGTGCAAGGCATCGCGGTCGGCGGCGAGTGGGGCGGGGCGGTGCTGCTGGTGGCGGAGCACGCCGAGCCCGGGCGCCGCGGCTTTCATGTGAGCCTCGTGCAGGCGGGCGTCGGGGTGGGACTGCTGCTCGCCAACGGCGTCTTCATGCTGTGCAGCAAACTCGACGAGGCCGCGTTCCTGTCGTGGGGCTGGCGGGTGCCGTTCCTCCTCGGGTCGCTACTCACGCTTCTCGGCCTCTTCATCCGCCTGCGCGTGTTGGAAAGCCCGTTGTTCGCCGCGGTGAAGGACGAGCGCAAGGTCCCGCGTGTGCCCTTGTTCGAGGTCTGGCGCACGCAGCGCCGCGAGGTGCTCCTCGCCATGGGAGCGCGTCTGGCCGAGAATGGATTCTTCTACATCCTCACCGTCTGGGTCCTGAGCTACGCGACGACCAAGCTCGGCGTCGCGCGGGGCACCATGCTCAACGCGGTGTTGCTCGGCTCCGCGCTCCAGTTGCTGATCGTGCCATGGTTCGGCGCGTTGTCGGACCGCGTGGGCCGGCGTCCGGTCTACCTCGGCGGCACGGTCTTCCTGCTCATCTTCGCGTTTGCGCTCTTCCCGCTGCTGGGTACGCGGGATCCGCTCTGGATCTCGGTGGCGATCATCGCGGGGCTGCTCGGCCACGCCGCGCTCTACGGCCCCCAGGCCGCCTTGTTCGCCGAGCTTTTCGGCACCCGCACCCGCTACACCGGCGCCTCCCTCGGCTACCAGCTCGCCGCCCCGTTGGCGGGCGGCCTCGCGCCGCTGGTCGCCTCCTCGCTTCTGAGCTGGTCGGGTGGAGCGCCGTGGCCGGTCGCCATCTACCTCGCCGTCCTCGCCGTGCTCACCATCGTCTCCATTTTGTTGATCCCGGAAACCAGCCGCAGCGATCTCGCCCGGGCCGGCGGGGCGGACTCGGGGGAAAAGGACGCTTGAGCCGGCGCCGGCTGGCGTTTCGGTGAGGCTCCTTCCCCCGCCCTCCCCATGAGCATCGCCATCGACCTCGCCGGTAAAGTCGCCCTCGTCACGGGCGCGTCGCAGGGCATTGGCGCCGCCGTCGCCCGCCTGTTCCACTGCGCCGGGGCCTCCGTCGTCCTGAACCATCCCGGTGCCGAGGCGACCGCGCGCGATGCCGAAGCCCTCGCCGGCGAGCTGGACCGGGAGCGCGCGGGCGGCACGCTGGTCGTCGCCGCCGACGTGGCCGACGACGCGGCGGTCGCCGCGATGATGGATGCCGCGCGGAACCGTTTCGGCGGACTCGACTTCCTCGTGAACAACGCCGCCATCATCCGCGATCGCACCCTGGCGAAGATGTCGCCCGCGGAGTGGGACGAGGTGATCGCGGTGAATCTGACCGGTGTCTTCCATTGCTGTCAGCGGGGGATGGCGGTCATGCGCGACGGCGGCGCGATCGTGAGCCTGGGCAGCATCGCCGCGCTGCAGGGATTCCACGGACAGGCCAACTACGCCGCGGCGAAGGCCGGCGTGCAGGCCATGATGCGCGTCCTCAGCCGGGAGGGCGCGCGGCGGGGGATCCGCGCCAACGCGATCGCGCCGGGGGTGATCGACACCGCCATGGCGGCGACCATTCCCGAGGACGTGCGCGCCGGGATGCTGCGCAACGTGCCGCTCGGGCGCTTCGGTCGGACCGACGAGGTCGCCGCGGTCGCGCTGTTTCTCTGCTCGCCGCTGGCCTCGTACCTTACGGGGCAGACGATCGAGGTGAACGGGGGCTGGCGCGGATGAGGGGAGTGGCGCGGGTTGTCGGGGCGGACGAGGCGGTCGCGGCCATCCCGGCGGGCGCGACCCTGGCGGTGGGCGGCTTCGTGGGCGCGGGGCATCCCGAGGCGCTGACGACCGCGTTGGAGCGGCGTTTCCTCGCGACCGGCACGCCGCGGGATCTAACCCTGGTGTACGCGGCCGGCCAGGGCGACCGCGCGTCCCGGGGCCTCAATCATCTCGCGCATCCGGGCTTGGTGCGCCGTGTGATCGGCGGCCATTGGAACCTGGCTCCGCGGCTCGGACGGCTCGCTCTGGCGGGTGAAATCGAGGCATACAACCTGCCGCAGGGCGTGATCAGCGTGCTGCTGCGCGAGATCGCGGCGGGCCGCCCCGGGGTATTCACGCGCGTCGGTCTCGAGACGTTCGTCGATCCGCGCCACGGCGGTGGCCGGCTCAACGCCCGCACCACCGAGCCGCTGGTGGAACGGGTGGAAATCGACGGCGAGGTGATGCTGCGCTACCGGAGCTTTCCGATCGACGTGGCGCTGATCCGCGCGACCGCGGCGGATCGGCGGGGCAACCTCTCCTTCGAGCGGGAGGGGCTGATCGGCGAAGTGCTGCCCATGGCGCAGGCCGCGCACAACCGGGGTGGAATCGTCATCGCCCAGGTCGAGCGTCTCGTCGAGTGCGCCGCCGATCCCAAGGCCGTGCGGGTTCCGGGCGTGCTGGTCGACCGGGTGGTGGTCGCGGATCCCGGCGAGCATCCGCAAACCTTCGGGACTTCCTTCGACGCGGACTTCGTCTCCGCGGGCGGTCCGTTGCCCGCGCCCGAGCCGGTGCGTGCCCCGGAGCGCCGGGTGATCGGCGCACGGGCGCTGCGCGAGATCCGCGCGGGCGATGTCGTGAATCTCGGCATCGGCCTGCCCGAGGCGGTGGCCGCGCTGGCCGCCGAGCGTGGTCGCCTGGGTGAGTTCACCCTGACCGTCGAGAGCGGGCCGACCGGCGGCCTGCCGGCGGGCGGCTTGAGCTTCGGATGCAGCCGCCGGCCGGAGGCGATCATCGACCAACCGGCGCAATTCGACTTCTACGATGGTGGAGGTCTCGACCTCGCGGTGCTGGGCGCCGCGGAAGTGGGCGAGGACGGCAGCGTCAACGTGAGCCTGCTGGGCGACCGTTTCGCGGGGGCCGGAGGCTTCATCAACATCGCGCACAGCGCGCGGCGGCTGGTGTTCTGCTGCCCGTTCCGGGCGGAAGGCCTCGCGGTCGAGATCGGTGGTGGCCGGCTGCGCATCGCCCGCGAGGGTTCGATCGCGAAATTCGTGCGGCGGGTGAAACAGGTGTGTTTCCACGGTCCGTCCGCGGTGGCGCGGGGACAGCAGGTGCTGTACGTGACGGAACGCGCGGTGTTCGCGCTGGGCCCGGACGGGCTGCGTCTGGCCGAGGTCGCGCCGGGCGTCGAACCGGACCGCGATCTCTGGCCCGGGATGGAGTTCGGCCCGTTGCGCGGGCAACCCGTGGTGATGCCCGCCGACTGTTTCGCGGACCCCGCGAAATGAACCCGTTCCACCGCGGCCCGGCATTCCAACCTGACCTCCTTCCATGATCTACCCCCAGCCGGTCTTCATCGTTGGTGCGCGCCGCACGGCCATCGGCCGCTTCGGCGGCGCGCTGCGCGCGCATTCTCCCGTCGAGCTGGCGCTGCCGGTGGCGAGATCGCTGGTCCCGGAAGGGCTGCGGCCGGCGGTCGGGCAGGTCGTGCTCGGCCAGATGCTTCCGGCGGGTGGGGGCATGAACGTGGCGCGTCAGCTCGGACTGCGCCTCGGGCTGCGTGAGGAAATGACCGGCTTCACGGTAAACATGGCCTGCGCTTCCGGGCTCAAGGCGGTGCTGCTGGCGGCAGACCGCCTCGCTTCCGGCGCCGGTGACCTCGCCTTGGCGGGAGGTGTCGAGTCGATGAGTCGTGCGCCGCACTACGCGCCGGATGTCCGCTGGGGAAAGAAGCTGGGTGACAGCGTCCTGGTCGACGCGCTGGCCGCCGACGGACTCTCCGACCCGGTGCTGGGCCTCGCGATGGGCGAGACGGCGGAGCGGGTGGCCGCCCACTTGGGCATTTCCCGCGAGGAACAGGACCGCCATGCGCTCGCGAGTCACCGCCGGGCGGTGGCCGCACGGGCGGAAATGGCCCGGGAGATCGTGTCCGTCCCGGGAGCGGAGGGAGAATTGGCGGCCGACGAGGCGCCGCGCGCGGACACTTCGGTGGAGAAGCTGGCGCGGTTGCAGCCGGTCTTTCGCCCTGACGGAACGGTGACCGCCGGCAACGCGTCCACACTCGCCGACGGCGCCGCCCTCGTGCTCTTGGCGAGCGAGGAGAGCCTCGCGCGTCACGGCCTCAAGCCGCGCGCGCGGATCGTTGGTGCGGCGGAGGTGGGCTGTGATCCCGCGACCATGGGCCTGGGGCCGGTCCCGGCGGTTCGCCGGCTGCTCGCCGAGACCGGATGGCCCTTGGAAACGGTCGATCACATCGAGATCAACGAGGCCTTTTCCGCGCAGGTGGTCGGCTGCGCCCGAGAGCTCGCGTTGGACCCCGCGCGGCTGAATGCGCGCGGTGGTGCGGTCGCGCTGGGCCACCCGCTCGGCGCGAGCGGCGCGCGCGTGCTGGTGACTTTGCTGCATACCCTGGAGGATCGTGGCGCGCGCCGCGGGATCGCCGCGCTGTGCGTCGGCGGCGGCATGGGCGTGGCGATTGCGGTCGAGCGGGTTTAGCGGCGCGAACCTGGTGCCTTGCTGAGGTGCGGCGTTGGGGTGCGTGCTTCGCACTTCCCCCGTCGGGCTTGGCCTTCCTCGGCCGGCCGGCCGATGGGTTTGGCCGCTGCCCTTTGGTATTCTCACCGCATGTCCAATATTCATTCCTCCTCTCCGGTGTCCGCGAAGCCGTCGCCCAAACGCAAGCGGGTCGGCGCCGCGCTGGTGTCTCCTTTCCGCCAGCTCAGTTCCCCTCTGCGCCCGGTAAGACGCTCGGCGACGACCGCGACGCCCTTCGCGCCGCTGGAAAAACCGGTCGATCCGCCCGCGGCCTGAGGCGGCCGGCGGGAAAAGCCGTTGTGTCGGCGCGCACCGGGGCCGAGCCTCGCGCGCTTGGATCATCGTCGCATCAATCGGATTTCCGTGGCGCTCGTCGCTCTCGGAGGGGGCGCGGCGCTCTGGCTTTGGCTGCGGTCCGGGGCGGAGCCGGTCGACCCGCTCGGCAACCTCCTCCTGCAAAAAAAGCACATGCACGAGCTGCGCGTGATGGGCGGCTCGGCGAATGTGACCATGGCGGAGTTCCAGGCGTGGTTCGCGGGTCTCTGGCGGGGGCGCACCCTTGCGGGCACGGTGGCGGTGCTCACGGTGCTCGGCACGCTGTCGTTCCGCTTTGTCGCGCGAAACGCCTACCTCTTCCGGCCAGACGGGCCGCTGGATCCGCCGGGTAGTTCGCGCTGAATCGCCGCGCGCGGTCCTCGTGGGAAAATTTCGCGGATGCCGGGAAACGCGTTGCGATCCGCGACCGGAGCTTCTCCCTAGGCCGATGCTTTCGGCAGGACGGACGCAAATCATGGTCGTGGAGGACAACCCCGGTCTGCGGCAATTGATGGTGGATATCCTTTCGTCGAGCGGTTTCGCGGTGGCGGCGTTCGAGGAGCCGCAGTCCGCGCTCGCCGCGGCGCGGCGCAAGGAGCCGCAGCTGATCATTTCCGATATCGAGATGCCGGGACAGTCGGGGTTGGACCTGCTGCGGGAGCTGCGCGCGGATCGCTCGCTGCGGAGGGTGCCCGTCATTGTGGTGTCCGGCTTCGGTTCCCGCGCCCACGTGCGGACCGGCATGGGCCTGGGAGCCGACGACTACATTCCGAAGCCCTTCACGCGGGAGGAACTGGTGCATTCGGTGCAGGCTCGGCTCGAGCGTCGCGAGCTGATCGATGAGCTCGACTCATTCTCCCATACGGTGGCGCATGATCTGCGCGGCCCGTTGGCCGTGCTCAAGGGCAGGCTCGAACTGGCCACTTCCCTCGCCAAGCAGGGTGACCACGCGCGCGTGGCTGCAAACGTCGAGTCGGCCGCGAAAAGCGCCGAGCGGTTGGCCACCATCATCGACGAACTCCTCCTTTTGGCCGGGGTGCGGAAGGCGTCCGTGGCGATGGTCCCCGTCGACATGAACGCCCCGCTGCGGGACGCGCTCGAGAATTGCGAGGGTGTGTTCCGCGATCGAGAGGCGGTGGTCGCACCTCCGCCGTCCCTGCCCCCGGCGTTCGGGCATGCGCCGTGGATCAGCCACCTGTGGTCCAATTTCCTGAGTAACGCCGCCAAGTACGGCGGGCCCGCGGCGCGAATCTCGGTTGGTTTCCTCCCGCGGCCTGAAAACAGATGCGTCCGCTACTGGGTTCAGGACGCCGGCGACGGCATTTCCCCGGAGCTGCAGGCATCTCTGTTCGTGCCATTCTCGCGGATCGGCAGCCAGCGGGCCGACGGGCATGGTCTCGGGCTTTCCATCGTGCAGCGCATCGTCTCCCGTCTGGGGGGCAACGTCGGGGTGGAGAGTGCGCCGGGGCAGGGCGCGTGTTTCTGGTTCGAACTGCCCGCCGCGGAGGCGAAGGCCGCCGGATAGCTGACCGCCGCCTCAATTCGGGCTTCATCCGCCCGCCAGGTGCTGTTTGCCTGAGCGCATGTCGAACCCCGCTTCCCCCGGCCCCGTTCCCGCCGCGACTCGTCGTGCTTTCCTGGGCCGCGCCATGGCGGCCGGTCTGGGTGCGGCGGGGATCGCCGCCGCCGCGGATGCCGCGGCGCCCGCGGGCCGGGCGGTGCGGCACGGCCGCATCAACCAGTCGGTCGTGCCATGGTGCTTCCGGCCGATGAGCCTCGAGGAGCTCTGCGAGCTCTCGGTGGCGCTCGGGCTGCGTTCGGTCGAACTCGTCACGCCCGATAAATTCCCCGTGCTGCGCCAGCGCGGGCTCGTTTGCGCCCTCACGAGCAGCCATGGTTTCTCGCGGGGATTCGCGCACACCGAGGAACACGCCGAGTGCCTGCGCATCCTCCGTGAGCGGATTGACGCCACTGCCGCCGCGGGGTTCCCCGCCGTGATCACGTTTTCCGGATTCCGGAAGGGCATCTCCGACGAGGCCGGGATGCGCAACATGGTCGACGGTCTGAAGAAGATCGCCGGTCACGCCGAGCAGAAGGGCGTCACGCTCTGCCTCGAGATGCTCAACTCGCGGGTCGCGGAAGAGATGAAGGGCCACCCCGATTATTTCTGCGACGACATCGACCGCTCGGTGGAGATCTGCCGCCGCGTCGGTTCCGAGCGCGTGAAGGTCCTCTTCGACATCTATCACGTGCAGATCATGCACGGCGACGTCATCACCCGCCTCCGCCGGCACAAGGACTGGATCGGCCACTACCACACCGCCGGCGTGCCCGGCCGGAACGAGATCGATGACACGCAGGAGATAAACTACCCGCCCATCATGCGTGCGATCGCGGAGACCGGCTACAAAGGGTTCGTCGGGCAGGAGTTCATCCCGCGCCGGGACAAGGTCGCCTCGCTCGCCGAATCGATCCGGATCTGCGACGTCTGATCGCGATCGGAGGCCCGGTCACTTCCAGACCGGAACGACATCCTCCTTGCGCACCCAGCCGGTCTGGCCGCCCTCGAAGGCGAGGCGGTGCCAGCCGAGGAACGATCGTTCGATGAGCGCGAGGCCGCCGGCCGCCAGCGGAGTGGTCTTCTGCGCGGTGTCAGCCTCGGTCGGAATGGATCGCAGCGTGGTGGCGCGGGCGACGATCGCGGCCTCGGGACGCCCGGCGGCGCCAAACGCGAAAATGCCGTTCATCGACACGGTGGCGAGGGCCAGGGCGGCGGCGCCGATCGCCGCAGCGATCCACTTGAACGGCGCGGCTCCGTGGCCGTAGGCGCGGAGCAAAAGGAGCACCAGGGCCGCCGCGAGCAACCAAGCCGAACCGACGAGGCGGAACTCCCATGCGGTCGGCGAGGCCTCGCGCGCCAGGGTCCGCAGGATGCCCGGCGAAACGAAACCGGCCAGGGGTGAAGCGGCGGCGCCGAGTTTTTCCGCCGTCCGCGTGAAGTGCCAGCGCACGGCCGGTTCCGCGGGATTCTGGACGAACGCGACCGCCGCGTGTGCCGCCGCCTCCGCGGCGCGGTCCTGTTGCTCAAGGGCGAGGGACAGGTTGTGGCGGGTGTTCGGATCAAGCGGGGACCGGCGGATCGACTCCCGCCAGGTGCTCTCCGCCGCGGCGAAGTCTGCCTTCCGGTAGGCGACGGTCCCGTCGGCCGAGGCCGCGCGGAGCGTGAGCGTGGCGCCGAGCATGACGGTCAGCACGGCCGCGAACGGCATGAGGTTGCGCGGGAGGAAAAGCCGGTGGAACCGGAAAGGCGCCGGCTTCCGGCGAGCGAGGGCGTCCCGCGCGCGCGCCACCCAATCGGGCGGCAGACTTTCCTCCGCCCCGTAGATCGCGCGGTCGGCCTCGCGCCACAACAGGGTCCACTCGGTGGAGTCGAGTGCTTCGGCCGAGGGTGCGGCGTGCCGCACGCCCAGGAGCACCGCGGCGTCCCGCTGCCAGGCGACGAGCAGGCGCGCCCGGTGGTCCGCGGACGCGAGATCGAACTCGCGCAGCATGGCGGCCAGGCGGGTGCGCGCCTCGCGTTGCGACCGGGCCGGATCGGTTTCCCGAGCGCGCCGCAGCGCGAGCCACAACCAAACCAGGAGGGTGAGCGCGAACGGTGCGAGCAGGGCGAAAATCCGGCCGCGGCCGGAGAACGGGACACGGACGGGTTGGGCGGCCGGCAGCGGATCGCGCGGGATCCCGCCCGGAGCGGCGGCCGCGGCGACGGGCTTGGCCGGTCCGCTTTCGTCGGGCTTTGTCGGGCTGGTTTCGCCGGCTCCGCCCTGGGCGGCCGGCATGACGTTGAACTGCGGCGCGGCGGCGGGGGCGATGACGAGGGCGGTCTTTGGCGTGGTCACCGTGCGGTACGTGCCACTCTGCGGGTCGAAGTAAGTGAGCGTGACCGGCCCGAGGGTGTAGGTTCCAGGCTTCGACGGCACGAGGACGACGTCTTCCGTCAACGTGGCGTCGAAAAGCTTCCCCTCCGCGGGTGTCCGGCGGGCCTTCGGTTGCACGACCTTGAAATCGTTGGAGACGCCGCGGGCGGGCAGGCCGACGATGTCGGGCCAGTTGCCGGTGCCGTTGAGTTCCAGCGTCCAGGTCACGGGCTCGCCGACGGCGGCCTTCTCGGGAACGACCTTGGAGGTGAAGCGGAACTGTCCCACGGCACCACCGAAGCCCGCGGGCGCTCCGGCGGGCAGGGGCTTAACCTCGACGGCCGGCTGGTCCGAGGTGACGGAGACCTGCTCCATGCGGGGCTGGGAGATGATGCCGAAACCGATGGTGCCGGTCTGAACGCTGATCAGATGGGTGGCGGCCTCGAGCTTGAGGGTTTTCGGCAGGCGGGCGACGGCCCGGCTGCGGAACACCACGTTCACCCGGCGTTCGCCGCCGTTGTTGCGCTCGGTGACCTCGGGTTTCGACCAGTCCTCGGCCACGAGTGGCGCGGGGTTCCAGTCGAAAGTCGGGCTGATCTGGGGGTTGGTACGCCGCGCCGCGGACAATTCATACGTGAGCCCGAAAACTTCCCCCGCCCACACGCTCCGGCGCTCGGGCGCCAGCCGGGAGTTTGCCAGGGTATCGATCGCCACCGCCGGTCGGGCGGCGTCGAAGGCCTCCACGCGCACGTCGCCCTTGTTGGTGCGCACGTTGAACGCGGGGATGCGCAGCGGCTGGTTGCCCTGCGAGCGGACCGCGTAGCCGAGCGTCACGCTGCGCGTCATCTGGAAGTTGACGATGTTGACGCTCTCCGAGCGGCCGGTGAACGAGAAGGCCAATCCGGGGATCGACGGCAGCGCGGGTTGACCGTCGGGCTCGCAGTTCTCGAAGACGAGCGCGAGGTTGGTGCCGAGGCCGCTTTCGGCCTGCTCCCAGCGTGCGGTTTGCGCCGAGACGGCTACGGACAGCGTGAGAGCGGTCAGGAGAAGGCGAAAAAAGCGCATGATTTTCACCAGGTCTTGCCCGTTTTGGGCGCGGTCTTCCGTTCCCCCTTCCGGTCGCCCTCCATCATCTGGAAGAGTTGGGCGGGGGAGTCCTGGTTGCGGAGTTGGTCAAGTTTCTGGAGCGGCAGCGCCAGAGCGGGATCAGCCTTCTCCTGCTGGTCCTCCGGCTTGCGCTCCGGGGCGCCTCCCACCTGCTGCATGTTCTCCGGTGGCGGGGGCTGGTCCTTCTTGGACATGTCGCCGAGGGCCTGCTCGTCGTCGGGTTTTCCTTGCGCCTCCTCCTGCTGCGGTTGCGAGGAATCCTTCTGCTCCGACGATTTCCGCTGCTGGTTTTGCTGCTGCTGTTGTTGCTGATCGTTCTTCGGCTGCTCGCTTTGCTGGTCCTTCGGCTGGTCCTGCTGCTGCTGTTGCTCGTCTGACTTCTTCTGATCCTCTTTCCGGTCCTGCTTCTGGTCGTCCTTCTTGTCCTCGCGTTCCTGCTCATCGAGCAGGGCCTCGAGGTCGCCGCGGAGTTTGCCCCAGTCCGCCGCCTTGGCGTCCAGCTTCTCGCCCAGTTTTACCCCGGCGAGCGCGTCATGGACCGGGCCGGGCAGCACGGGTTGGCCCTGCGACTGCAGGCGCGAGCCCCAGGTGAGTGTCTCGCCGGCGAGCTCGGACCAGTCGCGCGCGCCCGGACGGTCCGCGGCCGCGAGACGCCCCACGATCCGGCCGAGGGCGGCGGGATCCCCGGGAGGAGCCTCCGCGGAGATTTTCGGCGACGGATTCGGGGCCGGGTTTGCGTTTGGCGCCAGCTTCGCGGCGGCCTGCGCCTCGTCCGGTGCAAGCGCGGACCACGCCAAGACGAGGAGCGCCGCGGCGACCGGAGGGGAGGATTTGGACGGACGAAGGGCGATGGCGCGGGATTTCGGACGCACGGGAAACTCGTGATAGAGGCTGACGAGCAGGCACCAAAACGCCAGCGCGAGCGGCCATTGGAAACGCTCGACCTGGCGGACCGTGCTGGTCTCGACGAACTCGCCGCGGCGGCCGCGTTCGACCGTCTCGACGACGAGACCGGCGACGTCGATCCATGCGCTCGCGTCGCGGTACACGCCGTCGGTCGCGCGCGCCAGTTCCTGGAGGGTGGCCGGTTCCAGGCGCGAGAGCACGACGGCGCCGCGCTCATCCTTGAGGAAACTGCCGTCGCTCTCGGGGATCATGCCGCCGCCGGCGGTGCCCACGCCGAGCCCGAGCACGCGGATGCCGCGTTTCTTGAGCGGCTCGATGCGTTCCTTCCAGGAAGGGTCCGTCGCCTCGCCGTCGCTGAGCACGATCAGGAAGCGGTCGGCGGCGCCCGTGGTGCCGAAGGCCTGCGCGGCGGTGTCGAGCATGGCGCCGTAGTTCGTGCCGGCCTCCGGTAGAAACCCGGGGTTCAACCCCGGGAGGAATTCGCGGAGGATCTCGTAGTCGGCGCTGAGCGGCGCCTGCAGGAAGGAGGTGCCGGCGAATACGACCAGACCCACGCGTTCACCCGCGAGCTTCTCGAGCAGCGACTGGATGAGCAGCTTGGCGCGGTCGAGGCGCGAGGGACTCACGTCCGGGGCGAGCATCGAACGCGACAGGTCGACGGCCAGCAGGATCTCCCGCGACTGGTCGAACACGGGTTCCTCGATGCGTCCCCACTGGGGACGCGCGATCGCCACGATGGCGAACGCGAGGCCGAACCAGAGCCACGGGCGCAGGCGCGGGGCGCCGTCGACGGGGCGCTTGGTTTTTTCGGAGGCCAGGGTCACGGAGGTCGGTCCCGCCTCGGCGCGCAGGATGTTGGGATGGTTCGTTTCACCCCGGCGGCGTCGTCGCGCGAGGTCCCAGACCGCGACCGTGGCGGGCACGAGCAGAAGCCACAGCAGCTTGGGTGCGGCGAAGATCATGCGGTACCCTCCCGAAGGCGGAGCGGGCGGGCGAAGGCGGCCCCGGCAAGCAGGGCAGCGAGCCCCGGGGCGGCCGCCCACCAGAAAAGTTCGGTCGTCACCAGGTGGCTCTTGGCCTGGAACTCGATCTTCTGCGCCCGGTCGATGGCGCGGAACGCGCCCTCGATTGTGCCGGTGTCAGCCACGCGGAAAAACTTCCCGCCGGTTTGTTCCGCGATCTCGCGCAGGGTGCCCTCGTCGAGGTCCGAGAGCATCCGCTGGTAGCCGCGCTTGCGGCCCTCGTCGTCGTAGACCGGCACCGGCACGATGCCCTCCTTGCCGGAACCGATGGTGTAAACCGGGATGCCGCGGGACTTCGCGATCCCCGCCGCATCCAGCGGGGGCAGGGCTCCCCGGTTGTTGGCGCCGTCGGTCATGAGCACGACGAAGGCCCCGATGCGACGGCCCGCGCGGTCGCGCTTGGCCTGCTCGAGCCGGGTGAGGGCGACGCCCAGGCCGTCGCCGATCGCGGTACCGTCCTCAATCATGCCAATCCTCACGCGCGAGAGCTGCCGGGCCAGCCACCCGTGGTCGAACGTGAGCGGCGCCATGGTGTACGCGCGACCGGCGAAAAGCACGATGCCGATACGGTCGGTGGGCCGGCGCTCGATGAAGGCCTGGATGACCGGCTTGATCGCCTGGAGGCGGTTGATGCGCTCCCCGTCCTTTTCGAAGTCCTCGGCGCGCATCGAGGTCGACAGGTCGATCGCGAGGACAATGTCGTAACCCTCGGAGCGCACCTCGCGCTTGTCCTCGACGCGCTGCGGGCGGGCGAGGGCGACCACCAACAGCGCGAGGCCGGCGAACGCCAGCACCGCCGGCCAGCGGGCGGGCGAGGCCAGGGACGGGCGGTGCCAGGCGGCCGCGAACGGAATCACCAGCACCGGCGTGCTCCGGCGTCCGCGCAGCCAGGCGAGCAGGGGGAGGGCGGCGAGCGCCAGCAGCCAGAGCGGGTCGTGGAGAATGATGCGCTCCATGGCCTGGATCAGCCGCGGCCCGCGCGCATGCGGGCATGGAAAAAGCGCACCAGCGCGTCGAGGCGGTTCTCCCCGGTGGTGAACGCCAGGCGCGAGAGCTGGTCGGGAAAAAGATCCAGCCATGCGGCCTCGCGCTCGCGGACCCACGCCGCGTGCGCGGCGCGCTCCGCGGAACCGCCGTCGAGCGTCACAAGGCGGCCCGCCGCGGGATCGTAGGCGGCCATCCGCGCCGCGGGAAACTCGCGCTCCCACGGGTCATCCACCCGGAAGCCCATGGTCTGGTAGCGGCGGCGCAGCACCGCCCATCCCTCGGGCTGGGTCGCGCCACTCGGTCCGCGGGCCGCGGGGGGAAAGTCGCCGAGCCAGATCAGGATGCTGTGCTTCGGGGCGGCGCGCGCGAGGAAGCTCCAAGGTGGCACCGGTGCCGCCGCGGTGGGTTCGGGCGCGGGCCGCGAGAGCAGGCTCGCGGCGAGGTGCATGATCCGGCCCCGGCCACGCACCGGCTCCCGGACCAGCGTGCCCCCGGGGGCGGCATGGACGAATCCGACGCGGTCGCGGTTCACCGCGCCCAGCAGCATGACGAGTCCCGCGATCTCGAGGAGCGCCTCGCGCTTCGATTGCGCTCCGGAGCCGAACAGCAGCGAGGGCGAATCCTCGAAGACGAGCAGCAGCGTGACCTCGCGTTCCTCGACGAACTTCTTGCGGTACGGCTCGCCGAGGCGCGCGGTGACGTTCCAGTCGATGTCGCGCACGTCGTCGCCGAATTCGTATTTCACCACCTGGTCGAACTCCATCCCGCGGCCGCGGAACGCCGAGCGGTACTCGCCGCTGAGGACATTCTCCACGGCGTGGCGCACCCGCCACTCGAGCCGCCGGAGCAGCGCGAGCGGGTTCCCGAGGCCGGGTGACGGGCTGGTGGTCGCCATCGTGCGCGTGCGGCGGGCGCCGCGCTCAGGCTGCACCGGTGGGTACGGGCGTGCGCTCAAGTACCTGGGCGATGACGCGATCGGCGGTGATCTCCTCGGCCTCGGCCTCGTAGGTGAGGCCCACGCGGTGGCGCAGAATGTCGGGCGCCAGATCCTGGATCAGGGCGGGCGAAACGAAGTCCTGCCCCCGGAGCCAGGCGAGCGCCCGGCCCGCCTGGTAAAGGGCAAGCGAGGCGCGGGGTGAGGCGCCGAACGTCAGGTGGCGCTTCGCGTCGCCGGACTTGCCGGCCAGCGCGCGCGTGCCGCGCACGACGGCGAGGATGTAACCCTGGACGGCCGGTGAGACGTGGACCTGGTCGACCGCCGTGCGGAGGGACAGGAGTTCCTCGCCGTTCGAAACGGGCGCGAGCGCCGGTTGCCGGGTGACCTGGCCCCAGCGTTCCATCATCGCTGATTCCTCGGTCTGCGAGGGGTAGTCGACGAGCAGCTTGAACAGGAAACGGTCCGTCTGCGCCTCGGGCAGCGGGTAGGTACCCTCCTGCTCCACCGGATTCTGCGTCGCCATCACGAAGAACGGCTTCGGCAGGGGATGCGTCCGGCCGCCGATGGTGACCTGACGCTCCTGCATGCCCTCAAGCAGCGCGCTCTGCACCTTGGCAGGGGCGCGGTTGATCTCGTCGGCCAGCACGAGGTTGGCAAAAATGGGCCCGCGGTGCGCGGAGAACTCGCCCGTCTTCGGCTGGAAGATCATTGTGCCGACGACGTCACTCGGCAGCAGGTCGGGCGTGAACTGGATGCGTTCGAACTGCACGCCCAGGGCCGTGCCGAGGGAGCGGATCAGCAGCGTTTTCGCGAGGCCGGGCATGCCCTCCAGCAGGACGTGGCCGTTGGCGAGCAGCGCCACGAGGAGGCGCTCGACGACGGCATCCTGGCCGATGACGGCCTTGCCGATCTCATCACGGAGCTTGCGGGACCAGGCGGGACCGGCGGACGGGGAGGCGGGCGTTTGTGACATGCGGAGAGAGGCGCGATTTGACCCCGGCGGGGCCGATAGGTTTCAATCGAGGTAAAGGAGCGGCGCTTGGCTTTACCAATCCAAATCGAGGAACGGTTCGCGGCCCTCGGCTGGAACATCGCCGAGGTGGAGGAGGCGTTCGTGCGCGGCGCCGGTCCGGGCGGGCAGAAGATCAACAAGACCAGCTCGACCGTCTGGCTCCGCCACCGGCCCACCGGCGTCGAGGTGCGCTGCCAGCGTGAACGGTCGCAGGCCGCGAATCGGGAGCTCGCGTGGCGGACGCTGTGCGACCGCCTTGAGGAACGCGCCCGCGGCGCCGTGCGGGCCGCGGTGGACGCCGCCGAGGCGGAGCGCCGCCGCACGCGGCAGAAATCGCGCGGACAGAAACGGCGGATGGTCGAGGGCAAACGGCGCGAGGCGCGGCGCAAGTCCGGCCGGGGCCGGGTCGGCGAGTGGTAGGAGGCGCAGTCAGGCCGCGGTCGAGACCGGATCCCCGACCCGGACGATCCCGGTGACGCCTTCCGGGATGACGTTTTGGCCGAAGTTCACGTCTCCGGGCTGGCGCGCGTCGCGCCGGTAGCTGGACAGCGTCCGCAACGGCTCGACCCCGCGTTCACCCGTCTGCTGATCGATCGTTGTCATCACGCAGCGCGCGCAGGGGCCGGCGCAGCGGAGCACCGCCCGGCCGATCCGCACCCGCGTCCAGCCGTCCTCCGCGTGGGGCGTGGCGCCGGCGACCACGAGGTTGGGCCGGAAGCGATCCATCGGCACCATCTCCTCGCCGCGGGCGATCAGGCGGTCGTTCAACGCGCGGAGCGAGGCCTCGGTGAGCAACAGGCCCGGAAAGGCGTCGGCGAAGGCCACCTCGCTGGCCTCCAGCCCCGCGGGGACCTTGCGTACCGGCCGCCGGAACGCGGCGCCGGCCCGCACCAGCCGGCAGGACGTTGAGAGGAAATCCGATAACCAGCCGGCCACGGCATCGCCACAGTCCTCTGCGGTGAGATCGCCGCTGCTCCAGACTGAAACCTGCCGCTGGTCGGCGTCGGGTTGGCCGTCGCGCGGGATTTCGATGACGCCGTGCCGCGGCGCCTCGAGGCTGAGGGTGGCGGCGTCGAGCCTCGTGCCGATCAACGCGAGGCGGGGCAGGGTGCGTTGGGAAAGGAATTTCCCGTCGGCGTCCACGACCATGAACCGCCGGTCGCCCGCGAGTCCCCGGGGGTCGACGGTTGCCTCGTCCACGGCGCAGCCGCGGAGCGATTTGACGGGGTAAATGAAAAGCGCGGAAAGGTGCACGGCGCGGGACAGCAGTGCCACGCGCGGCCGGTCGCGCCGAGCCGAAACGGGATCAGGCCGTGGCGGGCACCGCCTCCTCGCGCGGCATCCGCGGGCGATGGCGCGGCTGGTAGGCGGCGGCTAGCAGGCCGTAGCCGGGGCGCTCCACTCCAGCCGGGGTGAATCGCACGTAGCCCTTCTGGGCGGCCATCCGCACGAGTTCCCCGCGGTGCTGGACCCCCAGCTTCCGGTGGAGCGCCCGCCGCACGGTCGAGATCGTGGCGGGGCTCAGGCCGAGCTGCGCCGCGGCCGCGAGATCGTCGCAGCCGTCGCCGATGACGCTGAGCACGACCTGCTCGAAGTCCGTCAGGATGCGGAAGAGCGCGCCGGGCGCCGCGGCGAGCTGGCGCAGGCGGGCCGCGGCGCCGGGACTGTGGTAGCGCAAGCCGCGGACCACCGCCGGGAGCGCCGCGGCCAAGGTCGCGGGGCAGTCCTCCGCGGGGTCGAAGATGCCGTCGACCGGCAGGGCCCGCAGCGCCGCGAGCACCCGGTACTCGTGGCGATCGAGCAGCACGACGACCCGGCGCGCCCGCAGCGGCGCGCGCTTGCACTGCGCGACCAGCTCGAGCGCGTCCCCGCCGGTGTGTTCGCCCAAGCCGGTGAGCAAGAGGTCGAAGGCGACCCGGCCGAGCAACTCGCGGGCCTCGGCGACGGAACTGGCGACCGTGGTTCGCACGCGCGGGAACGCGTGCCCGACATGCTGGCGCAGGAATTCGGCGTAGAGCCGGTCCGCCTTCAGGATCAGGATTTGCAGCGGTTGGTTGTTCACGCCGCCAGTCGGTCGTAAGCCCGCGCGCGGGCCCACTGCGGCGCCGTAATTTTTCCGTAAGCGCTCCGGCGATCCGGCGGCCGTCAGGCCGGGGGGCGCGGGCGCCGCCGCGGGTGCAGGCGGTAGCCCGCCTTCGGGATGACCTCCACCCACGCCCGCAATTCGCCGCCGAGTTCGCCGCAGCTTGCGGCGAGTTTGCCCAGCAGGACCCGCAGGTTGCTCGTGTCCCCGCGATAGCGCCGGCCGAGCACCTCCCCGTAAAGTGTCTCGTACGTCACCACCTCACCCGGGCGGGCGGCGAGGACTTCGGCCAGCGCCGCCTCGCGCGGCGTCAGCGTGCGCGTCGCGCGGCGCAGTCGCAGGGTGCGGTCCTCCGGCCGCAGCTCGCCCCCCGCGAAAGCCAGCACGCTGGGGGCGCGGGCGGAAGCGGAGCGGTCCTGCTCCTTCCGGCGCAGGTACCGCGCGAGGTACGCCAGCAGCACCTCGGAACGCACGGGATCGCGCAGGACGCAGTCCGCCCCGAGGGAGATCTGGCGCGCCTCCTCGGCGGCCGCCAGCCCCGGCGACGCGAGAATGATCAGCCGCGGCCGACCGGGAGTTTCGGGCCCGATCTCGCGCAGCAGATGGTCCGCGAAGCCGTCCGACAGCTGGTGCCGGGCCAGGATCACGCGGGGACTTTGTCTCGCCAGCAGCCGTCGCGCCTCGCGCAGGCCTCCCGCTTCCGTCGCCACCCAGCCGGCGCTTTCCGAGAGCGTGACGAGGGCGGAGCGTTCCCGCCCGGCGCTGGAAAGCACGAGGATCAAGGGAGCGCGGTCAGACCGGCAGCACGAGCAGGAGTTGGAACTTCGTCGCATCCGGCGCCACCGCCGCACCGAGCGCGCCGCGGCATTTCGCGATGCCGCTGAGAAGGCCACGCGGGGTGATCGCGGTGAGCGCCGCGTGTTCGCCCTTCAGCCAGTCCTCCACTTCCGTCGGGGTGAGTGAGGGTCCGTCGGCCGAGATCACGACCACCATCACCGGATGGCTGGAGACGGCGCGGCGCCGGTTGATCCACAGCAGGCGCCGGCGCCGAGGATCGCGCGTGACCGCGTCCAGCCGCGGCGCGAACTCCAGCTGGATTCCGACGGTCGTGCCGGGCGCGGCGCAGGTGAGGGCGGCGCCGATGGCGGGAATCGCCATCAGCAGGAAGTCGATGCCGGACAACCCGCGCACGATCGCCGCGCTGTCCGCGGGCCGGAAATCCACCCGTTTGCCCTCCGCCTCGGCGCGCCCGCTCCGTTGCGCGATGTCGATCGCTTGCCGGATGCCCTCGTTGGGTTGGGCGGGTGAGGCGTCACGGCTGCCGTACGAGGAGTCGAAAAACCCGCCCGTGGCCGCCATCGCCGCGTCGGCGGTTTTCCGGGCCTCCTCGAGCCCGCGCAGGATCAGCGCGAGGCCGGGATCCGCACGGCTGCGCGGAGCCAGCTGGGTGGCCGCGGAGATGAGGTGCGCGTGGATCGTCGTCAGCAGGCCAGCGTTCTGACGCAGGACCTCGCGGGCCGTCTCGGAAACGACGACCTCCACGTCTCGCTCGAGCCGCGCGGCGTCGCGATCGTCTGCGATCGTGCCGGCGGCGCGCGCCAGCTCCTGCTCGCGCCGGCGTTCCCGCGTCCGTTCGATCCAGCCGCCGAGCCGTTCCTCGAGCTCGGCGCGCGAGCCGAGCGGCTTGGCGAGGAAGTCGTAAACCGAGAGCGGGATCGCCCGCCGCAGGTTATCCTCGGTGTCGAACGCGCTCAGCACCACGAAGCCCAGGCCGGGATCGAGGCCGCGGGCGGCGTCGATGAAGGCGAGCCCGTCCATCCGCGGCATGTGGATGTCCGTTATGCACAGATCAAAGCGGGTCTGCCGGATGCGCGCGAGGGCGTCGCGCGCGTCGAAGGCCGAGACCAGCTCGCAGGCCGCGCCGATGCGCAGGCGCAGGGACGCGTGGATCTGGCGCTCGTCGTCGACGATGAGAACGCGGGGTGTCAGCAGCTCGGCGGGGTCGGTCACGGGGTGCCAGAACGCAGAAGTCTTGCGCGCCGGGGTCAACGTGTCCGCCCGTAGGCTGCGCTAACCGCGCGATAGCGCCGGATTCAGCGAAGCGCGTGCAGCACCTGGAACTTCTGGCCGAGCCCGGAGGGGTGAAGCAGCTGGAGCAGCGCGAGTTTGCGCGCGCTCAGCCCGCCCGCCTCGGCCTCGCTTGCTGCCGCCAGCGCGGTCAGCGCGTTCCGCACCAGGAAAGTCTCCTGGAAATCCAGCCGCGGCGCCGCGAAGCCGCGCCGGCCCAGCGCCGCGGAGAGCCAGTCCCAGCAGACATGGCACGTGAGGTCCTGCTCGCCCGGGCGCGCGAGCAGGTCGTCGGACATTTGATGCCGGAAGTAGGCGCGGGCGGTCCCGGCCGGCGTGTGGGCCAGCAGTTCGGCGAGCGGCTTGCCGTAGTCGAAGGCGACAAAGAGGCCGCGCCACGGTTGCGCCGCGATGGTGTCCGCCAGCGCGGCCGCCGCGAGCGGTCGATCGAAGCGGTAACCCTCCGGCGCCGGCCCTTCGTCGCCGTCGAAGGGCAGCTCGGTCTCCACGAGCCGGTCGTCCTCGAGCGTCACTCCGGTTTCCCACCACCGGCCGCGGCGGAAAACCGTCCGGGTGAACGGCTGCGCGTCGAACAGCTCGTTGGAGAACACCACGCAGTCGCCGGAGAGCCCGGGGGGCTCGCCGACACGCACCGTGCGCGTCGCGCCGAACGGATGCGCCACGCCCTCGAGTACGCTGGCACCCGGTTCGGCGCCGATTTCCACGAAGGTGTGCGCCCGCGGATCCCGGCCCTCGAGCAGCCGGGCGCACGCGGCGGCGACGAGCTCGCCGAAGACCGGTCCGAGGCTTGTCGCGGTGTAGAAGTCAGCCTCGCGCCGCCGGCCGACGCGGGGCCGGTCGCGCCGGTAGTAGCCTGTGGCGGGGTGGTACAGTGCGAGCTCCATGAAACGCGCGAACGGGAGGGTGCCGCCGGGGCCCGCGGCGGCGCGGAACACGGCCAGGAACTCCGGCGAAGGCAGCGCTGGCGACGAACCCATTTACAAGGCGTTGCCGATGCCCACAGTGGCGCGGATGTTCAAACGCATTCTCACCCTCGCGGCCGGGATCGTCCTCGGCGCCGCCTTGGTGGAGGCTTGGCCGCGGGTCGCGGCGGCGTGGAATTTCTGGCCCGACCGGGAGCTGGCGCGCGCCTCCTCCCGCGTGCGCGAGGTGATGCGCCTGGTCCACGAGCACCATGTGGACCAGGGCGCGGCCGCCTATGACCGTCTCGCGCGCGAGGCGCTGCACGGGATGGTGGAGTCCCTCGACGCCCATTCCGAGTTCCTGGAAAAGGATTCCCGCGCGGGTTTCGAGGAGGACCTATCGGGCGAGTTCGGTGGGATCGGCATCCAGGTCGAGACGCGCCAGAACCGGATCGTGGTGATCGCGCCGGTCGCCGGCGGTCCCGGCGAGCGCGCCGGCATCCAGCGTGGCGACGAGATATTGAGTATCGACGGGCGAACGGCCGGGCCCGGCGCCCTTGACGGCGTCGTGGGGCGTCTGCGCGGCCCGCCGGGCACGAGAGTGCTGGTCGGTCTGGTGCGCCCGGCGACACGGGAGAACCTGTCGCTCACGCTCACCCGGGAGCTCATCCGCATCGAGAGCGTGCGCGGCGCCCGCCTCATCGCGGGCGGCGTCGGCTACGTGCAGGTCACGGACTTCACGGATCACACGGGCGCGCAGTTCCGGCGCGCGCTGGAGGACCTGCTCGCGCGCGGCGCGCGGAGCCTCGTGATCGACCTGCGCAACAATCCCGGCGGGGTCCTCGAGGCGGCGGTCGAGGTCGCCGAGCCGTTTTTCCGCAAGGGCGAGTTGGTGGTCTACACACAGGGCCGCTCGGCGCGTGACCGAGAGAATCTCCTCGCCGCGGCCGAGGGCGAGCCGCTGGCCCTGCCAATGGCGGTGCTCGTCAACGCCGGGAGCGCCAGCGCCGCCGAGATTGTGGCCGGGGCGCTCAAGGACACCGGACGCGCCGTCGTCGTCGGCGAGCGCACGTTCGGCAAGGGCTCCGTGCAGACGGTGTTCCCGCTGGACGGAGGTGAAGGCGTGCGGCTGACAACCGCACATTACTTCACGCCGGGCGGTGACACGATCCACGAGCGCGGGGTGACGCCGCACGTCGAGGTGGTGATGACGCCGGAGGAGGACGCGATGCTGGCCCGGCAGCGGGCGCGGCCCGACCTTGCGTCCCCCGCCGACTTCAAGGCGCGTTTCGGCGAGGAGCCGGTCACCGACCGCCAGTTGGAGGCGGCGCTGGCGATGCTGGAGGGCCTGCGGTTGTTCGACGGTCGCGCCGCCCCGGGGGGCAAGCTGTGATCCTCGCGATCGAAAGCTCCTGCGACGAGACGGCGGTCGCGCTTTTCGACCCGGCACACGGACTGGCGGCGGAGCTGGTGCACAGCCAGATCGCGCTGCACGGCCGGCACGGCGGCGTCGTGCCGGATCTCGCGACCCGGGAGCACCTGCGGCAACTTGGTCCATTGCTGGCGATGCTCCGCGAGAAGCCGGGCCTCGGATCGGTCTACGAGGTCGCGGTGACGCATGGTCCCGGGCTCGCCGCCTGTCTGGCGATCGGGGTGTCGGCCGCCAAGGCGCTCGCTCTCGCGCTCGGGGTGCCGGTGACGGGCGTCAACCACCTGCGCGGCCACGTCTGGTCGCCCTTCATTCCGCTGCACGCGCGCGAGCCTGCGGCCTTCCCCCGCGCGCTGGCGGCGGCGCTGCCGCACCTCTCGCTTGTGGTTTCCGGGGGCAACACCCTTCTCATCCGTGTCGGCGAGGATCGCTCGTTGCGGGTGCTATCCAGCACGCGGGACGACGCCGCCGGGGAGGCTTTGGACAAAGGCGCGAAGTTGCTGGGGCTGGGGTATCCGGGCGGACCGCTGATCGAGCGGCGCGCGGACGGCGGTGATCCGGAAGCTTTCGATTTTCCCCGCGGCATCGGGCGGAAGGATGAGTTGGACTTCAGTTTCTCCGGCCTGAAGACGAGCCTCCGCTACCGGATCGAGGAAATGACCCCCGCGCAGGTCGGCGAACGGATGGCCGACCTTTGCGCGAGCTACCAGGCCGCGGTGGTCGACGCGCTCGCGCGCAAGACGCGGGCGGCGCTGGAACAAGGGGACGGAGGCTACCGGAGCCTCGGGGTCTCGGGCGGGGTCGCCAACAACGGCCCGCTCCGGGCGGCCCTGGGAAAGTTGGCGGCCCGCTCGGGGGTGGAGTTCCTCGCAGCCGAGCCGCGCCACACTGGCGACAACGCCGGCATGGTCGCTTTCGCGGCATGGGTCGATCCCGCGGGGTGCGACCGATCGGGGGCCCGGGGACTGCGGGTCGCGCCCGATGCTCCACCGGCCTGAGCACGGCTATTTGTAGTCGCGGCGGAGGTTGCTGGGCAGGATGCCCAGCTCCTCGCGGTACTTGGCCACCGTTCGCCGCGCGATCGTGATGCCGCGCTCGCGCAGCTTGGCCACGAGGTCCTGATCGCTCAGGGGCCGGGAGCGGTCCTCGAGATTGATCAGATCGGCGATCATCTCCTTCACGCTCGTGTTGGAGACGGCCGTCCCGGCTTCGGATTGGTAGCCCGGGGTGAAGAAATACTTGAAGTCGAAGACGCCGTGCGGCGTGCGGATGTACTTGTTGGCGATCGCCCGGCTCACCGTCGTCTCATGGACCCCGACGACATCCGCGACCTGCGTCATGGTGAGCGGCTTCAGCGACGAGACGCCGTGCTCGAAGAAATCGCCCTGCGCGTTGAGGATCTCGCGGGTGATGCGTTCAATCGTGCGCTGGCGCTGCTCGATGGAGTCGATGAGGAATTTGCCCGAGCGCATCCGTTCCCGCAGGTAGTCGCGGTCCTCCTTGGACAGCGACCCCTTGGCGATGAGGTCGCGGTAGGCCGAAGAGATGCGGAGGCGCGGGATGTAGTCGCCGTTCAGGATGATCTTCCAGTCGTCGCCGTCGCGCTCCACCGTCACATCGGGCACGACGACGCGGTTGTTGTCCTCGGCGAAGCGCCGGCCCGGGGCGGGGTCGAGCCGGCCGATCTCCTCGATCGCTGATTGCACATCCTCGGGGTCGGCCCCGAGTTTGCGGGAGAGCTCCGGAATCCGGCGCCGTTTGAGCAGTTCAAAGTGCTCGCGGATGATTCGCGCGGCCACGGACTCCCCGCGCCCCTTGGCCGACAATTGGGCGAGCAGGCAGCCGGCCAGGTCCTCGGCGCCGATTCCCGGCGGCTCGAACGTCCGCAGCACCGCCAACGCCCGTTGCACCGCGTCGAGCGGCAGACCCGTCTGGAGGGCGACATCGGACGGCGTCTGGGTAAGAAACCCGCGGTCGTCGATGCCCCCGACCAGATGGCGCATCGCCTTCATCTCCGCGTCGGCGAGGTCGGAGAGCTCCGCTTGTTGCATCAGATGCTCCTGCAGGGAGGTCTCGTTGACCAGTGAGTCCAGGAAGTGCTGCCTCCGTTCCGCGTCCTCGGCGGAGTGCCCCTGGCCACTCCCGGCCTGCGAAAGGTGATCGCGCCAATCCTGGTCGATTTTTCCCAGGATCTCGAACTCCCGGTCCCGGGAGAAATCCATCTCGTCGTGCCGCTTGCCCGGCTCGCCGTCATCGCCTGGCCCCTCACGACCCTCGTTGCCCGCTTCCGGACCGTCGGATTCGCCGTCCGTCGCCTGCTCCGCCTCGCGGTCGAGGCTCACCCCCTCCATCGGCAGCTCCTCCAGGGTGGGGTTGGTCTGGAGTTCCTCTTGAATCACGGACCGCAGGTCGAGCGCCGCGACCTGCAGGATCTTGAGGGAGTGCCGCAGCTGCGGCGCCAGCACCAGTGACTGGGTCTGCCGCTGACGCAGCTCGTGACTGAACCCGGGTCCGCTCATGCGGAGTCAGTTTGGTTCAGGACGGTTGGCGGGAGCCCGGGGCGGGGATCACGGGGTCGACGATTCCGAACAGGTTCTTCAGGTAGACGGAAAGCTTCTCGTTGGTCGGCCCGTAGCCGTGCCCGTAGATGTACATCTCCAGCGCCGTCAGCATCTCGAGGGCGGACTGGTAGCGCTGGTCGCGGTCCCGTTCGAGCGCGCGCTGGATGATGGCCTCGAGCTTTTCGTCGATGTCGGGACGCAGGGAGGAGAAGCGGGGGATCGCCATCCCTAGGATGTTGCGCCGCGACTGGGCGCGGTCGGAGGAGCGGAAGACGTTCCGGCCCAGCAGAAGCTCGGTGAGGACGATGCCGAGCGGGAACAGGTCGGCCCGCGCGTCGGTGATGCCGTAGTTCGCCTGCTCCGGCGAGAGGTACTCGTCCTTGCCGGCGATCACCTTGCCTTCTTCATTGTACATGAGGTCGAGGGCCTTCGCGATGCCGAAGTCGGTCAGCTTCACGTCGCCCTCGAGCGCCATGAGGATGTTTTTCGGGCCGACGTCGCGGTGGACGATGTTGAGATGGCGGCCCTCGCGGTCGCATTTGGTGTGCGCGTGGGCGAGGCCGCGCGCGACGCGCGACGTGATGAACACGGCGAGATCGACGGGCACGGGGACCCGCTGCCGCCGGTGCTGCTCGATGAACTGCTCGAGGTTCACCCCGCGCACGAACTCCATGACCATGTAGTACTGCCCGCCGATCTTCCCGAGGTGATAGGTTTGGACGATGTTGGTGTGAATGAGGTCCGCGACCAGGCGCGCCTCGCCGATGAAGTTGTTCTGGAATTCCTCGATGGCCGAGTACTCCTCGCGAATGAGCTTCACCGCGACCACCTTGCGGAAGTTGCCGGCCCCGAGCTGCACCGCCTCGTAGACCACGCCCATGCCCCCTTCCGCGAGCTTGCGGGTCATCTCATACCGCAACTCACCGGAGATTTGCTGAAGTGCCGCCATGGTTGGCAGCAGATCGCCCGGCGCGCAGAGTGGCAAGGCAACATCACGGATTCGGCGCGAAATCTGCTGTAGGGCTCGTTGACAGAGGTTTGGACGTGTCCACCTTGGTTAAATGATCACGTTAACGCCCCGGGCCGCCCAGCAGGTGCGCACCATGCACGCCGAGTTGAACGCCCCCGCCAAACGGCTCCGGGTGCTGGTGGAGTCCGGCGGCTGCTCGGGATTCCAATACGGCATGTCTTTCGACGACCCCAAGGCCGACGACGCGCACTTCGAGAGCGAGGGGGTCCCGTTGGTCATCGATCCCACCAGCCTCGCCTACATGCAGGGCTCTCACATTGATTTTGACGACGGCCTGCACGGCAAGGGCTTCGAAATCCGCAATCCGAACGCGCAGAGCACGTGCGGATGCGGCAAATCCTTCAGCTGAAACTTCGCCGCCGGGCCGGAGCGGCGGGACGCTCCAGGCAAACCGTCGGAGCACGCCCGCTCGCCGGGAGTCTTTTCCGTCCCGCGCGTCTCAGCCGGCCGCCGGCTTCCGCGCGGAATGGAGCGCCACTATCCCCAAGGTAAGCGGCACCGCCGCGATAACCTCGAGGCCGGCCGTGGAAATTTCCGCCGTCAATTCTTCGCGGGAGGGGAACTTCCCGATGGTGTCACCGAGATAAAGATACGCGTCCCGGTCCCCCGTGAGCAGCCGAGCGAGGGCGGGAAGCAGATGCCGCAGGTAGAAGTAGTAAAACGGTCGGAACCACGCGTGCGGCTGGGAGAATTCCAGCACATGGAGAATGCCTCCGGGCCTCAGCACCCGACGCATTTCCGCCAGCCCTCGGGCGCGGTCGGCGAGGTTCCTCAGGCCAAAAGCGATGGTCACGGCGTCCTGACTGCCGTCCGGCAGCGGCAAATCCAGGCCGTCTCCCGGCAGAAAGCGGATCTTGGACTCCTCCGGATCACGGCTCATCCGGCGCTTTGCCTCCGCTTCGTCCAGCATCGGCTGACAGAAGTCCATACCGATGATTTCCGGTGAGGGGTGGAGCCCCCTCGCAATCGCGAAAGCCACGTCACCACTGCCAGTTGCGAGATCAAGCACCCTCGCCGGTCGATGCCGGCCCACCGCCTCCACCAGGCGGCGGCGCCACCCGCGGTCGATGCCTGCCGAGAGCACCCGGTTGGCGGTGTCGTACCGTTTCGCGATTCGCCCGAACATCGAGTTGACGGCCTTGGGATCGGGCATGGTTAAGGGTTTAACGGGCGGTATTTTCGGCCGGAGCGCAAGCTGGTCATAAGGGTTGACGCACGCCCGCGCGCGTAATTATCTCGGTCAGACCCACATCCTTCAGCTTTAGCAAAAAGGAACCCCATGGCGAACCTGACGAAGCGCGAGATTGTCTTGGAAATTTACAAGAAGGCCGGCTTTCCCCAGAAGCAAATCGTCGACACCGTCCAACAGACGCTCGACATCATCCAAGCGGCCCTGGCCTCCGGGCGAAACGTCGAGTTGCGCAACTTTGGCGTCTTGGAGGTCCAGGTGCGCAAGCAACGTGTGGGCCGCAATCCCAACAAGCCCGAGGCCGAGGTCATCATTCCGCAACGCGCGGTGGTGAAGTTCAAGTCGGGCAAGATTCTCAAGCAGCAGCTGAAAAATCTGAACCTCAGCCAGCTGCAGACCCCGCCGCCCGCCGCGGGTCCGGCCTGACGCTTGGTTCCCCGGCGCGCGCTGCGCCACGGGTCAAGGCCGCGCCCTCGCGCGGCTTTTTTGTTGGCGCCGTCCTTTGATGTCGCGCAACCATCGCCAACCATGGCCACTTTCCAGACCCTGCCGGGATTCCGTGAGTTCTACCCTGAGGACCTCGCCGGGCGGAGTCATATCTTCCGGCTTTGGCGGCAGACTGCCTCGACCTTCGGTTTCGCCGAGTACGATGCGCCGGTGCTGGAGCCGCTGGAGCTCTACAAGGCAAAATCAGGCGACGAGATCGAGGCGCAGTTGTTCAGCTTCACTGACAAGGGCGGGCGCGAGGTGGCGCTGCGGCCCGAGATGACGCCGACCGTCTGCCGGCTGGTCGGCGCGCGCGCCAATGCCCTGCGGCGTCCGATCAAGTGGTTCAGCATCGGCGAGTTCTTCCGCTACGAGCGCATGCAAAAGGGGCGCGGTCGGTGTTTCTGCCAGTTCAACGCGGACATCTTCGGCGAGCCCGGGCCCGAGGCGGAGGTCGAGCTCATCGCCCTGCTGATCCAGTGCCTGCGCGCGTTCGGGCTGACCGAGCAGGATTTCTACGTGCGCCTGAGCGACCGCAACCTGTGGTTCCACTACCTTGGCGCCTTGGGTCTCGACGAGCCGCGCATCCGCGCGATCCTCACCGCCGTCGACCGCCACGAGAAGCACGGCGACGCGGCTTTCGCCGTCTACACCGAGCAATTCGGTCCGCTCGATCCCGGCCTCAAGGATCGTGTGATGGCGTTTCTTTCCATCCGTTCGCTGGCCGCGCTCGAGCAAACGCTCGTGGGGATCGCTGATGAGCGCCTCGCCGCGCGTCTGGCGGATTGGCGGCGGCTGCTGCGGGCCCTCGAGGCGATGGGGCTGGCCCGTTACGTCGAGGTCGATCTCGGCGTGGTGCGGGGTCTCGCCTACTACACGGGGTTCGTCTTCGAGGCCTTTGATCGCAAGGGCGACCTGCGTGCGCTGGCGGGCGGCGGGCGCTACGATGACTTGGTCCAGAAGCTCGGTGGCCCCGCGTTGCCGGCCGTTGGTTTCGCGATCGGAGACATGACATTCGCCCTCCTGCTCGAGCAGCGCGGGCTCATGCCGAAAATCCTTCAGGGGCCGGATGTCTTTTGCGTGATCGACGGGGAAGCGGGGCGGTTGGCGGCGTTCGCCGACATCCATGCGCTGCGCGCGGCGGGTTTCCGCGTGGAGTATCCCCTGCGTGATTCCGCCTTTGGCAAACAGTTCAAGGCGGCCTCCGAATCGGGGGCGCGGCTGGCGCTGATCTACGGCGGCGACGAGGTGGCGCGGGGCGTCGTGAAGGTGCGCGATCTCGCGCAGCGCGCGGAGGTCGAGGTGGCCAAGGATCAGGTCGCGCTGCACGTACGCGATTTCCTTTCAGCCCGTTAGGCCGCGACGGGTGCGGCCGCGGCTGGCATGGGTGGCCGGCCCTCGCTCCAGGCGGGGGCTGCGAATCCCGATAGCTTCAGCGGAACGGTCCGGCCCGCTATCATCGCCAGCACGCTGGTTTTGGCTTGGTCCGTCACCAAGCGTTCCAAAGGTTGCGTTCCCGTGAAGGAAAGACCGCCCGAGCCCCAGCCTCCCGCCGGTTCCGGGCTCATGCCCCGGCGTCGTGCGCTCGGGATAGTGAGCTTGGCCCCGTTTCCGCTCTGCTTGTCCCGGGGAAACCTCGTCCACGCCGCTTCCTCCCCAACCTCCGCCCCCATGTCATCCACCGCCCCGTTGGTTCCGGATCTCGTCAACCTTCATCCCATGTTGGAAAACCTGGCGCGAGATCACGCCCCGGGGATGTCGTTCCTCGACGCGCGCTGGAGCTCCCTCGAGGACTGGAAGACCGCCGCCCGCGGGGTGCTGCTCGATCGGCTGGGCTACCAGCCGGCGGCCCGTCCGCTCGGCGCGGAGTTGGTCCGGCGCGAGGAGCGTGATGGTTTTTCCGTCGAGGTCGTGCGCATCCACGCCACTGAGGCCTATTCCATTCCCGCGCGCGTGCTGGTGCCGGCGGGGAAAGCCGGGCGGCGCCCGGCCGTGCTCGCGCTGCATTGCCACAGCGGCCGCTACACGTGGGGACATGAGAAAGTGCTGTCGGCTCCCGGCGAGCCCGCGTTCCTGACGACGTTCCGTGACGGCACCTACGCGCGGCCTTGGGCCGAGGCGCTGGCGCGGCGCGGCTACGTGGTGATTGTGATCGACGCATTCTATTTCGGCGAACGGCGGCTGCGGGTGGAGGACCTCGACCCGGCGCGCGTTTTCCCGGAAGTGCGCGACACGCACGCCACGGTGCGGCGCGCGAACCCCGGTTCGGAGGAATGGACCGCCGCGGTGAACAAGGTCTGCGGTTTTTACGAGCACCTCACCGCGAAGGCCGTCACGGCGACCGGAGCCTCCTGGGCCGGGATCCACGTCTGGGATGACCGGCGCGCGATCGATTACCTATGCTCGCGGGCCGACGTGGATCCGGCGCGCATCGGCTGCGCGGGGCTCTCGGGTGGCGGTTTCCGCACCGCGATGGCGATCGGCGCGGATCCGCGGATCAAGGCGGCGTGTGTCACCGGCTGGATGACGGGCTTCGCGGACCTGCTGCCGCAGCACCTGCGGCACACCTGGATGGTCTTCACGCCGGGGCTGCGCCGGGCGCTGGATCTGCCGGACGTGGCGGCGCTGCACGCTCCTGGTGCGCTGCTGGTGCAGCAATGCCGGCGCGATCACCTGTTCCCGCTGGCGGGAATGGAGGCCGCGGTGGCAAAGATCGGCCGGGTCTACGCCAAGGCGGGGCGGCCGGAGCGCTTCCGCGGCAGCTTCCACGACGTGCCGCATTCCTTCACGCCGGCGATGCAGGAGGAGGCGTTCGCCTGGCTGGATCGCTGGCTGTGACCCGCGCGCGGGCGTTGCTTCGCGCGGGAGGTCGTGCCCGATTGGGAGCCGTTCCATGCAAGCCCCCGAGGATCTCACCCGCGTTCCCCACACCGATCCGCTCGAGATCTACCGTTACCGCGACGGACTCTACGCCGTGGACCTGCTCACAGCGGCGGTGTGCGAGTTCGACTTCTTCACGTGGCTCGACGCGCATCCGGGCGACGCCGGCGCGATCGGCCGAGGGCTTGGTTTGGCGGCGCGGCCGCTCGATGTGATGCTGACGCTCTTCACGGCGGACGGTTTTCTGCGGCGCGAGGGTGGGACCTACCGCCTGACCGCCCGGGCCCGCGAGCATCTGGTGAGCACGTCGCCGTTTTTTCTCGGACCGTATTATGCCTCGCTCAAGGACCGGCCGGTCGCGCGCGACTACGGGGTGGTGCTGCGCACCGGGCATCCGGCGAACTGGGGCAGCTACCGTGACGAGAAGCCCTGGGACGACGCGATGAGGACCGAGGCGTTCGCAACGTCGTTCACCGCGGCGATGGACTGCCGCGGAGCCTATCTCGGGCCGGCGCTTGCCCAGGCCGCTCCGTTGGCCGGCCGGCGCAGCCTGCTCGACATCGCGGGAGGATCGGGCGTGTACGCTTGCACCCTCGTCGCGCACCACGCCGGTCTGCGGGCGACGGTACTGGAACGGCCGCCCGTCGACGGCATCGCGCGTACCATGGTCGCCCGGCGTGGCTGG
>CAIUOU010000060.1 GCA_903900845.1 uncultured Opitutia bacterium | reverse complement strand
GGAGTGGGCTTACTTGGCGTTAGAACTGCAGTAGCGGGATTCCAACCGTGGCGCTGCCTTCTGGCGGCGCCGCATCGTGTCCGTCAACCCACCCAGTCCCAAGCTCCCATGTCCTCGCGCCCCCTCCTCTGTTCCTCACTGCACCCGCGGTGGCTGCCCCTCGCGGCTGCCTGCCTCCTCGGTGCCTCCTCGGCCAGTGCCGCCCTGATCACGGTCAGCGGCACTTTCACCGCGACCTCTTCCGCGGCGACCTCGGCCGCCGGACCTTCAATCGTCGCGGGCGACATCTTCGATTACAGCTTCACCTTCGACGACGCGACGGCCGACACCAATTCTAACACCTATAACGCCCAGTTTGGCCACGGGGTCAGCGCGGTCTCCCTGCAAGCGCGTGGGACGAACGTCGGCACGTGGACTCCTGCGGGCGGCACCTTCTACTCGACGCCCAACTTCTCCGTGAACGCCAACGGGGAAAGCATCACGCTGCAGGCGCAGGGAACGGGTTTTCTCCCAATCAACGGGTTCGCCTTCCATGACTTCAGTCTATCCTTCAATTGGTCCGGGGCCCGGAACTTCGTTGATAACGGCTCCGGAGAAACGTTCGCGCAGGTGGTCGGCGTGAGCCCGCTGAATTTTGCCACGGCGCCGTTAGTTTCCGCCGAGATTCGAGGAATGAATTCGGTCACTGGTAACTACGATTCTCCGCCCTCTTTCTCTATGACCGTGAACGGCGCCGGCGGTGGCGCCTCGGTCCCCGAGGGTTCGGTGCTTGCGCCCTTGGCCCTCGGGCTCGGCGCGCTGCTGGCCGGTCGCGGTCGCCGCCGCTAAGCGGCTGCAGCCCACCGTGCGCGCCCGGGACGCGCACGGGTCCGCCGGGCTGGGCGAAGCTCCCCAGGCGGCTGCCCGCCCGCGCGGTAAGGCAGCGTAGTTCTACCGCCTCCCCGCGCGGGCATTTCCCTTTGCTGGGTCGCGGGTGGCGCCGTGTTCTGGTGCCAGTTTTATGCCTTTGCTCTCCCCGGCTGCCGCCCGCGAATCCTCCGGTCTGCTCGCTTCCGCCACCCCGCGGCGTTCCGTCGGGATGGCCCAGTCCCTTGCTCGCCAGCAGGCCCTCGAGCGCAAGGCCCAGTCCTATCGCGTCCCGCTCGGCGACCTCGCCCGTTTCACCCAGCAGCTCTCCGCGCTGCTCGCCGCCGGCCTGCCGCTGGTCCAGTGCCTCGACGCCCTGCAGGAGCAGGTCGAGCACCCCTGTTTTCGGATCATCATCCGCGAGGTCCGTTCCGACATCTCCCAGGGCAACCCGTTCTCCGCCGCGGTGCGGCGCTTCCCGCGGGCGTTCAATCCCCTGTTCATCGCGATGGTCGAGGCTGGCGAGGCCAGCGGCGCGCTCGCCGAGATTCTCGGCCGCGTGGCGGGCTACTTCGAGTCTACGGTGAAGCTCGCGAAGAAGGTGAAGTCCGCGATGGTCTACCCGATCGCGGTCATCGGCTTGGCGGTGGTGCTCGTCGCGGTGCTGCTGATCTTCGTGATCCCGGTGTTCGCGGGGATGTTCTCCTCCGCCGGCGCCCAGCTCCCGGGACCGACGCAGGCCCTGATCGACTTTTCCGACTTCCTGCGCGGCTGGTGGTGGGCGCTCCTGCTCGCCGGCGGCGCCCTTAGCTGGCTGGGCAAGCGCCTCGTAGCCACGCCGGCGGGACGGCGAGCCTTCGACGCTGCCATCATCCGTCTCCCCGTCGCCGGCGGCATCATCCACAAGGTCGCCCTGTCCCGCTTCTGTCGCACCTACGCCGCTCTGGTCCGTGCTGGGGTCCCCATTTTGCGCGTGCTGGAGATCGTCGCCGCCGCCGGCGGTCGCGCCCAGATCGAGGCCGCCTGCGGGGTCATCTCCCGCCACCTGAGCGCCGGCGGCCAGGTCTCCGAGGCTCTCGAGGGCGATCCCTACTTCCCCGCCACGCTCCGCCATATGGTCAAGGCGGGCGAAGCCACGGGCAACGTGGACGGGATGCTCAACAAGCTGGCCGACTTCTACGACCACGAGTGCGAGACCGGCATCGCCGGCCTCACCTCGCTCATCGAGCCGGCCCTCATCGTATTCCTCGGCGTGGTCATCGGCGGCATCGTGATGGCGATGTTCCTGCCGATCTTCCAGATGGGCTCCGTCGTCGCCGGCTCCTGACCCGGCCGCGCCCGCCTTGACCCCCCGCCGTCTCCGGTAACCATCCGCCGTATGCCCTCCATCCTCATCGTCGACGACCTCGTCTCGGTCCACGAGATGCTCGAGGCCGTGATCGAACCGACGGGCTACACCACGGCCTTCGCGACGGATGGCGAGAAAGCGCTCGCGCGCTACAAGACGGAGAAGTTCGACCTCGTCTTGGCCGACGTCGATATGAAGCCGATGGACGGCATCACGCTCCTGAAGGAGCTGAAGGCCTACGATCCCTCGGTGGTGGTGGTGATCCAGACCGCGTACGCCTCGACCGACAGCGCGATCGCCGCGCTGAAGCTCGGGGCGTTCGATTACCTCAAGAAGCCTTTTCAAATCCACGATCTGCTCGGCACGCTGCGCCGCGGTCTGGAATTCCGGGCGCAGCAGGTGCGGTTGTCCGAGGCCCCGGCGGGCGCCCAGTCGGCGGACTTGGCGGCGCGCCTGCCCGGCGCGGGCCCGCGGTGGGAGCGGGTGGTCGCGCAGGTGCGGAAGCTGGCTGCCGCCCGCGGACCGGTGCTGCT
>CAIUOU010000059.1 GCA_903900845.1 uncultured Opitutia bacterium | reverse complement strand
TGCAGGTGGCCGGCTCGGCTCAGCCCACGCCCTCCGCGCCGACCGCCGCGAACACCGCGCCGCCAAGCCTGCCTCCGATGACCACAGCCCCGGCACCCGCGGATGCTCCGCGACAGGTGATCGTGGTTCAACCGCCTCCGCCGGCCCCGCTGGTGGTGGCGCCTCCGCGGCCGCGCCTCGACCGGCGCACGGCCGAGGCGATCGTCGACCGCGCATATCGCGAGGTGTTGGATCGACCCGCCGATCCCGAGGGTCTGCGCCGCTATCGTGATCGAGTCCTCGCCGAAGGCTGGAACGAGCGCCAGTTGATCGAGCAACTCCAACGCAGCACCGAGGCGCGGGCCATCAACGCCGACGCGGCGATCACGCGGATGTACCGCGAGGTCCTAGGCCGCGACCCCGATGCCAACGGACTCGCCCACTACCGGACCAAGTGGAGGCAGGGATGGACGCAGGGCCAGATCCGCGCCGACCTGCTGCGGAGCCGCGAGGGGCGCGGAAACCAGATCCGCGATGTCATCCTCCGCGCCTACCGGGACGTCCTAGGCCGGGAGCCGGATCCGGCGGGCTACGCCAATTACGAGAAACTGATGCGCGAAAAGGGCTACACCGAGCGGGATATCCGACGAGCTTTGATGAACGGCGAAGAGTACCGGCAACGGCAGCAGACCAAGCGCTGAAGGCGGCTTCAGCCTTCTCGCCCCGGCAAAAAAGATTTCGTAAGTCGCCGTGCAACGTTGGCACAGCATTGCTTAAGGCGCTGCGAATCACCGCTTTTGGGTAAACGCACATAATCGGCTGCGTTGAATTGGGGAAAATTAACCAATAGATGGCTGAAATTACGGTGATAATTTTTTTAAGACACTATTGATCATAGTTTTGTACTTTTTTTAGGCTTGGCACGCCCCGTGCGAAACCGCTCCGGCACCCAAGCCTATGTCCAGCCCCCTACCCCAAACCCCGGCGCAGAAGGAGCTCTTCACCCGGGAGCGTCGTCGCAGTCGCTTGCAGGATTTTCTGTCCCGCTACGAAAACGAGCCTGCGAAGACGCCATCGCCGACGTATCTGTTTTCGAGCGCGAAGCCGCTTTCATCTTCCTCCCTCGCACGCAGCGTGGCCGCGCTATCGCGCTGAGCGGCTTGAGCCGGTTCGCCCCGGCTCAACCCACCGTGAGCGACTGGCCGTTGTCGCGAGGGCCCAGCTTCAGGATGAACGGGGCGGCGATCCTCGCCCACTCCTCCGCCTTGGGGTGACCCGCGGCGCCGTCGGCCCAGCAGGAGCGAAGCATATCGGTGTCGATCACCCCGGGATTCAACGGCACGGCGGCCATGCCCTTGGGCAATTCTTCCGCCAGCGCCTTGGTGAGCCCCTCGATCGCCCACTTGGACATGCAATAGGGAGCAACCTCCGGGGAAACACTCCGCCCCCAACCGGAACTGAGATTAACAATCACGCCCTTCCCGGCCTTTACCATGGAGGGGACGAAGTGACGGATCACGTTCTGCACCCCGCGAATGTTCGCGTCCACCAGCCGGGTGAACTCCCGGTCATCCTGCTCCCACAGCGGAGCGAGACGGTTCATCACGGCGGCATTATTGATGAGCAGGTCCGGCGCGGCCTCGTTCTCGATCGTGCGCGCCGCCCAGATCGACACCTTCGTGTCCAAGCCCACGTCGACCACGGAGAAATCATGCGGCGGGTGATAGGTCATGCGGAGGTCGAGAATCGCCTCCCCGCTGCGCCCGCAGCCGATGATCGTGTGCCCGCCGCGGATGAACTCCTCCGCCAGCGCGCGACCGAGTCCCTTGGTGACGCCGGTGATGACGATTTTCATGCGGCGCGTAATGGTCCCCGCGGAGCGATGTGGCAAGGACGGCGCTCGCGCCGCGTCGGTCGACCCTAGGCCGCGGCCTCGGCTGCACCAGAGCACGCGCCGGGAAGCATCCTCCTCTTCCGGGTTCCGCATGGATTCCGCAGGCGACATCCGGCGCGGTCTTTTGCGCCGCCCGGGGCCTCCAACGTTCCACTTGCCCGCCGCCCCGACCGCGGGTCCGCTCCTTATGATCTGACCTGCGGCGTTTCAACCGCCCTGGTTCGACCCCCTCCGCGTGCTCGCATCCGGAGCGCACACAACCCCGACCAATTTCCACACCTTAACATGCCCCGCATCCCTATCGCCCGACTCCTCCTGCTCGCCGCCTCCTCCGTCGCCGCCGTCTTCGCGGCGGAAGCGCCGCCGCCCGGCGACACGGTGAAACTCAATCCCTTCGTCGTGAGCGAGAACGACGCCGTCGGGTACTCCGCCGCCAGCACGCTCGCGGGCACCCGCATCAACACGGCGCTGCGCGACGTCGGCGCCGCGATCAGCATCATCACCCCGGAATTCCTGCAGGACACCGCGGCGACCAACCTCGGGGAACTGCTCTCGCTCACCACCGCCACCGAGGTCGGCGGCGTCGCGGGCAACTTCGCCGGCGGCGCGGTGGACTCCGGCCGCCCCGACATGTCGGAGAGCCGCGAAAACCCCCAGGCCAACAACCGCGTGCGCGGGATCGGCGCGGCGACGACCACCCGCGACTATTTTCTCACCGACATCCCGTTCGACGCCTACAATTCCTCGGGCGTCACCATCAGCCGCGGCCCCAACTCCCTGCTTTTCGGCATCGGCAATCCCGCCGGCATCATCGAGGGCTCGATCGTGCGGCCGCAACTGCAGCGCAACCGCGCCTCGGTCACGGGCGTTTTCTCGTCGGAGAACTCCTACCGCGGCGTGCTCGACCTGAACCGCGTGCTGGTGCGCGACCGCCTCGCGCTGCGCGTCGCGACGGTGAGCGAGCATAACAACTTCCAGCAGAAGCCCGCCTACGACCGGAAGCGCCGCGGCTTCATCTCGGTGGAGGGGGTGCTGCGCGACGGGCGCGCGGGCGGATGGCTGGGGCGCACGGGGGTGCGCGTTTCGGGCGAGATGGGCGACAGCCAATCGAACCCCGTGAACGTGATCCCCCCGGTGAACACCATGCTCAACTTCTTCGAGCCGCCCAATCCGGAGATCGCCCGCCTGCCCGGCACCAATCTCGACGCGCGCCTCGTCACCGGCTCCCCCACGTTCTCGTGGCGGCCGCGCGTGACGGTCGACAACCGGCTCAACTCGGCCGACATCGTCGCGGCCAACCCGGGCATCGGCGTGCCCTACTTCATCCAGATCCCGCTGGTGTACGACACGCCCGGCCAACAGCGGCCGGGCTACGCGAGTTCCGGCAATCCCGCGCTCGCGGGCATCGCCGGCATCATGGGCCGGATCCGCTACGCGCAGAACCCGAACGGGCGTCCGGCGATCGACACCTTCTACAGCGGCACCGTGGTGCCCACCGGCTTCGTATCCCCGACCCTCCAGAACCGCGCCATCTTCGACTACCGCGGGCGGCTGCTCAGCGGCGGCCTCAATCACATCTCCCAGGTTTTCCAGGTCGGCAACGCCTCGCTCACCCAGGAGCTGCTCGGCGGCCGCGGCGGGCTCGAGCTCGCGTTCGATCAGCAGAAGACCCGCTCCACCCGCCTGCTCCCGTTTTCCTTCGGGAGCAACGGCGGCGGCGCCCCGGCCAGCGCGATCTCCATCGACGTCGCGCGTTACCTTTCCAACGACCAGCCCAACCCGAACCTCGGTCGCCCCTTCATCGACCAACAGGGCATCACCGACCGCACCCAGCGCGGCACCCGCGAGGCGTTCCGCGCCACCGGCTTCTACCGGCTCAACTTTGCCGCCCGCGGTCCGCGCCTGCTCGGTCTCGATCTGGGCAACCATGTGATCACCGGGCTCTACACGCGGAACCGCAACGACGCCGAGACCATGAGCTACGCGACGGGCTGGACCAGCCCCACCCGTAACCTGAACACCGACGTCTTCCAGGCCGCCATCGGCAGCAATTTCCGCACGACCCCGCTCGTCCTCCAGTACCTCGGGCCCTCGGTGCTGAACGCGAACTCGATCAACGACGTCCGCATCAACGAGGTCGTCACCGCGCCGATCCCGCGCACGGGCGACACCCATAACGTGACGTTCTTCGACTTCACCAACAAGCGCCTCGTCACCGAGCCGCTCTCCGTCCTGCGTTTCCTCAACGGCAACTCCCGCAGCCGCCAGCTCATCGACTCCCGCTCCATCAGCCTGAAGAGCGACTTCCTCTCGAGCCATCTGGTCACCGTCATCGGCTGGCGCTGGGACCACCTGCGGACATTTTCCAGCGTGGGCAACCGGCGGAACCCGGACGACACGCTCGACAACTCCGCGCTGCGTCTGGATTCCAACCCCAACCTCGACGAACACGGGCGCAACTTCACCTGGAGCGCGGTGGGCCGCCTGCCCCGCCGGTTCACCCGTCCGCTCCCTTTGGGCATGGAGATCGGCGGCTTCTACAACTCCTCGGGCAACTTCAATCCGGTGAACGTCCGCGCCAATCTCAACGGCCGCATCATCGCCGCGCCCGCCGGCACGACCCGCGAGTACGGCGTGCTGGTCGAATTCCTCGAGCGCCGTGTATCCCTGCGCGTGAACGCGTTCCACACCGAGCAGACCGATGCCTCCAATGGTGCGCAGGGCGCGACGTCCGGCATCTTCAACTTCCCGAACTTCATGGCCGACCGCTACGTCACCGCGCAGACGCAGGGTATCCCCTTCAACACCATCCCGGGTGTCACCGCCGCGGGCTACACCTCCTACCAGCAGCTCTACCAGGCGCTTTTCCAATTACTGCCGGAGCCCGCCAGCACCGTGAAGAACCTGCGGCTTAACGCCGCCGGCAACGGGTTGCTCTCGAACGGCATCGCGGGCCTGACCGACACCAGCAACCTCGACGCCCGCGGCCTTGAGACCGAGCTCGTCGGCAACGTCACGCGCCACTGGCGGGTGTCGTTCAACGTCGCCAAGCAGGAGACCGTCGTCAGCGGCTCCGCGCGACTCACCAAGGAGGTGGCCGATGCCGTCTACGCTAACCTGGTGAAGTTCAACCTGCTCGGAATCGACCAGGGCCCCGCGCTGCCCGAGCGGCAGACCGCCGCGACCCGTTTCGCCTCGAATGTCGGCAACCCGCTCGCCGCCACCCTCGCCCGCGACGGCGCCGTCTCGCCCGAACAGCGGAAATGGCGCGCGAACTTCACCTCTACCTACGACCTCAAGGGCTTCGAGCACCCGATACTCAAGGCGATGAGCGTCGGCGCGTCGGTGCGCTGGCAGGGCCGCGTCGCCATCGGCGCCCCTTTCCTCACCGGCAAGGCCCTGAAGGAAAAGATCTCCGCGACCGACCAACGTTACCCGGACCCGGCGAAGATCGCCGACTCCGATCCGATCATGCAGACGCAGTTCCCCGACCTCGCGAACCCGTTCCACGGACCGGCGGAACTCGCGGGCGACGTCTGGGCCGGCTACCGTCGCCGCGTCTTCGGCCGCATCGACTGGCGCCTGCAGCTCAATGTGCGCAACGCCTGGGGCAACGGGTCCGACATCCCGGTCACCGCCAATCCCGACGGCCGCGTCGCCGTGATCCGCATCCCCAACGAGACCCGCTGGATCCTGTCGAACACGTTCACGTTTTGACGCAGGCCGCCCGCGGTGGACGCAAGCGGCCGCCGCGGCAGCGACGTGACGTGGGCAACGTTTCGCCGTTCAGACGGCCGGCTGGTCGGCTCCAAGCGTTACCTTGATATCCGGCGCGCCCATCGCGTCCTCGGGATCGACAACACCTGTCTGGCGCCCGATGCGCAGCGGACGGCGATCAACCCCGGGGCGAAATACCTCCACCTACGCCACGCGTCCGACCAGCACCGGCGCGGAGCGCGTGCAATTTAAGACCGACGCCCGCAACGAGACGTAAGGGAGCGCCATCGCCCGCCTCGGCCGCGTCCTCAAGGGCGCGCCGCGCAAGTACCGGACCCGCGACGACGACCTCGGGCGCGACACCGCGCTGCACAGCCTAACCGCCACCGAATGGCCGGCCGCCCGACTGGCGGCGAAAATGGGCCCCCAACGGCGGCCGGCTTCCCTGATCGCCCACGGGCAGGCGCGTTGCCGGAGCCGGCGAAGGCCCCGGGATCAGAACGACCGTTTGACGGTCACATGGTAGCTGATTCCGCGGAGATCGCCGAGCGCGCTGTAATAGTACCCGGTACGCGTCACATCGACCGGCGGCATCCGGTCGAACAGATTGCGCAGGCCGACGCGAACCTCGGAACCCGAGACGATCGATTTCCAGCCGCCGCCGGTCCGCGCCTCCCGCGGAAACAGGTAGCCGGCGTAGACGTCATGATACGCCTGAGCCTTGACCTTGCCGCCATTGCCCTGGGCAAGAAGCGCCGCGGCGTTCGTCGCCACCTTGGGATCGGCCGTGAAATAGGCCCCGTAATATTGCATCGCCCAGCCGGCGCGGTAGCGCCCTCCGGTCCAGTTCAAGCCGACGTTGCCCTTCAACTTTACCGGAATCGAGGTCGATCCCGTCGCGCGGATACCCGCGTTCTCCAAACGGGGGGAGGTGGGCAGCACCTGCGTGATGAAGTGCGTCTGCCACGTGGCGTAGGCAAACGGCTCGAAGGTGCCGCGCGAAGAGGTCTTCAGCTGGTAGCTGGCCGCGACGTCGAAGGCCTCGATTTCCGCTCCCGAGATATTGACGGCGGAAGCATCCACCCGGGTGATCGGGCCCACCGCAAAGGTGCTGCCGGCCGGCACCGACCCTCGGGTCACACGTCCGGGCAACAAGGCCTCATTATCCGCGATGAATTGGGCGGACGGGTTGATGATGTTGTCGCTCTTGGTGATCAGCGTGTAGTCCACCGAAAGGCGCAGTCCGGCCAGAAACCGCGGGGTCAGCACCAGACCGGCTGAAAGGCTGGTGGACTTTTCCGGATTCAAGTCCGGGTTGCCGCCGGTCACGAGTTCGCCGATGGCGAGGACGGAGGACTGGTTGCCGCGCCGCGGGTCGGCCACGCTCGCCAGAGCGGTGCTGGGGGTGGGCAGCACCTGGTTCATGCTCGGAGGAAGAAACCCGGTGCCCCAGCTTGCGCGAACGGCGGCCTGGTCACTGACCTTCCAGCCGAAACCGATGGAAGGGTCGGTCGAACTGACCTCCGCGGTGGCCCTGCGGAGGGGAACGGTGCTGGTGGACAGAACGGAATTGGTGACGCCGTTGACCTCGTATTCGTCACGACGCAGGGCGAGCTGGAGGTTCAACTCGCGCAGGAAGGGCTTGCGCTGGCCCGCGCCGATGAGCGGGACCTTCAGCTCCGCGGAGGCGCTGCCGACGGTCTGGGAACGCTCGGGGTAAATGCTGATCGAGCCGGCGTTGAACTGGGCTCCTTCCGCGATCAAGTCCCGCCGCCACTCAAGCAGGCTGGCGACCCGCACCGGGCCCGCGGGCAAACTGACGATGGGACCGGAGGCGCGAAGCGACACATTGGTGCTCACCCCCTCGTAAGGGCGGGTGAAATAAAACGAGGGCGGACCAAGGTAGCGGGAGTAGTCGATCGCCGCCGGTGCCCGGAGCACATTCACGTTGCCCGCCGCGACGTCCGTCACGAGCTGCGGAAGGGAAGTCGGACCTCCGAGCACCTCAAGCTTGTTGCGGGACCAGCCGTAGTCCGCACCCCACTGCCACTCCCCCGGCAGCTTTCCGAGCAGGCCACCCACCAGCCGCCGCGTGGTGTTGGTGGAGCGGAACAGTCCGTTGCCCGACGAATTACCCGGGGTGGTCACACGAATCTGCTGGTTGAAAGGATTGGTCGGGTTCGTGGCATCGAGCGTGAAGGAGGAGGTCACGCTCGTGGAGGGAAACGCGGCGAGATTACGCGCGGTAGCGGCCTCCAGGTAGCCGTCGAGGTTCCGGAAAAAGCTGTGCCTCACCGTGACGTTGACCGCATGGCGCTCGGTGGGCGCCCGCAGGGCGCGGTGGCCGCCGTCGCTGACCGCGGAGTCGGCGAGGTCCCAATTGAAGCCGCCCGCGTTCGCCAGCAGAGCGGCGCCACCATCATTCCCGGCGTATCCGGCGGGCACATGGGTGTTCGGCGAGTTGAGCGAGGCCCCCGTGGACTTGAGGGTGAGGTTGGCGCCGGTGGCGCTGCGGATATTGGAGGTCGCGCCGGTGGGCGGAAAAAAGATGTTGCCGAGGACGAAGGCGGGGTTGTTCGCGAGGATGTGCTTGATCCCCCGGGGGCGAAAGCCCCGGTCCCGGCTCTGAAAACTGTTACGGTCGAAGTAGGTGGCCGTCACCAGCACGCTCGTCTTACCGCTCCGGGACGATTGGCTAACACCGAGGTCGGCGCGAAACGAACCAGAATCGGTGCCGAAAGTGTTGTCATAGGAGAGACTGAGCTCGCCGCCGCCGAAACCGCGACGCAGGACAATGTTGACGACACCACCCGTCGCGCCGCCGCCGTAGACACCGGAAGCGGTGCTGGGCAGCACCTCGATACGCTCGATGGCGCTCAGCGGAATACCATTCAGGTCAGGCTGGCGCTGGGTCCCGATGAAGGTGGCGCCGGCCATCCGGCGGCCGTCGACCAGAACCAGGGTTTGGCCAACCCCCAGGCCGCGCAGATCGATGGAGCTGGTGGCGCCGCTGGAGATCTGACCAGTCGTGTCGGCGGCCACCGCATGAGCGTTCATCGTGAGCCGCTGCTTGAGGAAATCCTCCACGTCGATCGCTCCGGAATCCGCGATGACCTGGTTGTCGAAAACCACATACGGCTGCACATCGTCGCGGGTCCGCTTGATGTCCATGTTCAGCAGCTTCGACGACATGACCTCGAAAGTATTTAGCACCTGCACCCCCCCGGCGGAGGGAACCTCCGGACGCGCAGACTGCGCGAACGCGGACGCCGGAGCCGCAAGCAACGAGACCAACGACCAAACCAGGTGCCACGACGATTTGCGATGCATGATGGGACGGGGAGCGAAGAAGCCTTGGTGCATTTGAGGTTGAAGAGCAGGAGTTGGGCCGAGGCTGGCGAGAAAAGACAACCGGATACCACTTCCTCGGCCCTCGAAGAGCGGCCGGGGTTCGCGTAACTTTCCCCCATCATCCGGGTGCATCTCGATGGCCCGCATCCTCACTGTCTCCGCCTGGCTCCTCGAAACCGATCATTCCCTCCCCAAATACTCCGGCCAGGCGAGTGCCGCATGAGCCCACCCCCTGGATTCAGCGGGCATCTCGCCCTCGTCCGCCTGGCTTCTCCGCATGCTCAAAAACCAATCCCCCGAGGGCGCCCCTACCGGTCCGCACTCCTCCAGAGGAGAAACGGTTCTTGGCTGCCATTGGTTGCCCCACCCTCGAGCGCTTGGTTGGACCCCCGGATGGAATCAATGAGTCTCCAACCAAACACCTTGGGGACGGCGCAAGGGGTCAGGCCGAAACGTGCAACGGCCCCGAGGCGAACGGTACGTCGGATAAGGAAGGCGCGACGGGCGATGCCGCTCGCGGCCGACCTTCAGCCCGGGGGTCAAATCCAGCAGTCGATCGCTGACGAATCTCCCTCCCGGGTTGCAGGTTTCGGCCTGACCCCGTCGGATCGCACCGCCTGACCCCGTCGGATCGCACCGTCGGAACGCACCCATCGCCCCTGGACGCACGCTAGGTGGTGCGGCCGCACGCGCCGTTCCTCGTCGGCCGCCGACCTCGGCTTCCGGTAAGCGAACCTCACTTCCCGGCGACGCCGCACCGCCGTGTGCAAGGTCTCGAAGACGGCGAGGTCGTGAGTCGAAACGCCCACGGGGCGGAACGACACTTCCGCATCCGGGGAAAAGACGGACTCGTCTCCCATCGACGCCGTGAGCTTCGCGAACGCCGAACGAAGCGTGTCCTCGAAGCGCGTGCCACGGTACTGCTCCAGGGCCTTCTGCGCGACCAGGAGCGCCACCACTTCGCCCTCGGTAACCTGCAGCGATGGAAACCCGGCCGCCGGCTCGGTGTACCGGTAGCCTGAGTGCGTCCGGCTGTACGACACAGGCAGCTTCAGGCGTTCCCGCATGAATTCCACGTCGCGCTGCACCGTCTTACCCGAGACCTCAAGCCGGCGCGCCAATTCCCCCACGCCCGGCGTCCGTCCGTCTTTCAGCAACTCATGGATGCGCAGCATCCGCTCGAGCGGAGGACGCGAGCGAAGCTCGGCGGGGAGGGCAGGCATTGGACGGCGCGTTTTCGCCATCGGGGTGATCCCGACGGTGTCGCCATCATTTTACAGGCGTCGAGGACAAAGGCTGTCCGTCTGGGAATCGAATTGGCTCCAAATGGAGTCGGACCACCCAAGGCCCTAGTTAGCCAAGCCTGCGGAGGGCGGTCACGAAAACCACGAACCTTGCAATCTGCGTACCCTAGGTTCACGAACCGGATACCCCGATACCGACCGTGTTCCGCCACACGGCTCTTACCCCTCCTATCCGGCAGCAGGTTCCAGGGAGAGTTGCTGCCTTAACCCCAAGCATAAGCCATATCCTCCGATCTCCCCTCGGGCGCATCGGAATCGAACTGAATAGTCCCCATGAAACCAAAACCGCTTTTTCTCTGTCTCGTTCTCATCAGCGGCTTCGGGCTGTTTCCCGCGAGTCCGGTCCGTGCCGCGGAGTCCTCCGCGTCGCTCTCCGGAAATGTGAGTAACGTGGCGACACGCAATCTGCTCGAAGGGGCTCGAATCGAGGTGTCCGCGCTCGGATTAGCGGCGCTTACCGACAGCACCGGCCGCTACGTTCTCACCGGTCTGCCGCCGGGTACCCACGAGGTGCTCGCCTCCTACCTCGGACTCGATCCCATTCGCCGTCGCGTGACGGTCGCCGCCGGTGAGCGCGCGGTGAGCGACTTCGCTCTTTCCACCGCAATCTACCAACTCGACGCGTTCCGGGTCGTCGGTGAGCGCGAAGGTGACGCCCTGGCCATCACCGCCCAGCGCAACGCTGATAACGTGAAGAACGTGGTCGCGATGGACTCCTACGGCAATCTGCCGAACATGAGTGCGGGCGAAGTCGTGATGCGCCTGCCCGGCATCGCCGGAAACCCGACCGACGAGGGTCTGGCGTACGAGTTCAACGTCCGCGGCATGGCCCCGGGCCTCAACACGGTCACCGTCGACGGCGGACTGCTGCCCTCGATCGGCAGCAGTCGCAGTTTCCAGCTGCAAAGCATCACCGGCACGATGTTCGAGCAGCTCGAACTCATCAAGGGCCACACGCCCGACAAGGGAGCCGACTCCCTCGGCGGTACGCTCAACATGAAGACGCGCTCGCCGCTCAACATGAGCGAGAAGCGGCGCATCACGTACAGCGGCACGGTCCGGGTCGCCCCGCCTTTCATCGAGCAGGTTCCGCTCCGCGAGCAACATCGTTCCCATCCCTTGCTCACGCTCGGCTATCAGGAGGTCTTCGACGTCTTCGGCTCGTCCCGAAATCTCGGCGTGGCGGTGAACATGTTCTACAGCGAAAACGGGGTTGGCGGTTTCCGAACGGACCGCGACTTCCAAAACACACTCGTGGATCCCGCGTACGTCTGGGGCTACCGCACGTGGGACAACTACAACAACCGCAAGCAATCGAGCCTCAACGTGAAGGCGGACTACCGCTATTCGTTCAACTCGAAGTTCACCGCGAGCTTCACCGTGAACGACAACATCGAGAAGTTCCGCCGGGTCTTCCAGGCGCGCGCCTACACGGGCAACGCCACCACCGTGCCCAATGCCACCACCTCGGGTGTCATTCCGGGCTTCACCGATCGCATCACCGAGGTTCGCCCGGTCACCAGCTCGGTGATGGATATCATGACCTCAGGACCGAACAACTACATGGTGACCACCTATCATTTCAACGCGGGCGGCGAACACGACTTCGGCCGTCTGAAGTTGGAATATTCCGCGGGCGGCGGCCGGAACAAACTCTGGAACGGCACCGGATTCGGCTACCTCACCAACCGGCTGAGCAACGTCGGCTGGATCCTGGATCGCACCGCCTCCGACCTGCATCCGCGGCTGGCGCAGACCGCCGGGCCCGACTGGACCAACCCCGCGAATTACCGGCCGATCGCGAACGGGCTCACGCGCACCCCCAACAACAACATCCAGGAGCTACGCCAAGCGCGCTTCGACGCGATCTACGGATTGCCGCTGGCCGTGCCGGTGAGCGTGAAGGCCGGCGCGGCTTGGCGGAAGCAGGAGGTGAATCTCCGCAACTTTTCCCGGCGGTGGAGCTATCTGGGCACCACCGCACTCGCGTCCGATCCGTCGATCGTGACCTACTCATCGATCAAAACGGGCCTGCGTTTGCCGATGTGGGAGGTCTCCCAGCACACTTCCGGCGGCGAACCCACCGTGCCCTCGCTCTGGCGCGAGGATCTCTACTACGCCGAGCAGATCCGCTACACCGGGGCGCGCGGCGTGATCGAGGATGTCACCGCGGCTTACGGCATGATCCAGGGGCGTTTCGGCCGCGAGGGTTGGCTGGGCCGGACTGGGTTCCTCACGGGTGTGCGTGCCGAGCGGACCGACACCGAAAGTTACGGCTGGGTTCGAGCCCGCTTCGGCAGCACCGCCGCGCAGCAAACGGCCGACCCGGCCGGGTCTGCCCGGCGGGATTACGCCAACACCCGGCGTGAGATCGATGGGCGTTACACGAAGGCGTTTCCGAGCGTGCACCTTACGCACGATGTGACCCGGAACCTAAAGGCGCGTTTGAGCTGGTCCACGAGTTTCGGCCGGCCGCCCATGGCCAACCTTATGCCGAACGAGACCGTCAACGAGACGAACGAGACGGTGACGGTGAACAACCCGTCGCTACTCCCGCAGATGGCGAAGAACTGGGATGCCACGCTCGAGTATTATTTCGAGCCCGTCGGCAGCCTGTCGGTGGGGTGGTTCCACAAGACGATCAACGACTACATCGTGTCGGGCATCAACGGGGGCGTCATTCCCGGCGGCAACGACAACGGCTACAATGGCGACTACGCCGGGTTCACGCGGCTCACGACGGCCAACGCCGGCACCGCGATCGTGCAGGGCTGGGAATTCAGCTACCAGCAGCAGTTCACCTTCCTCCCCGGTCTGCTGCGCGGCCTCAGCGGTTCCCTGAACTACACGCATATCGACACGCGCGGGAATTTCGGCGGCACGCTGTACCGCCGGAGCGGCGAGGTGGCGGGCTTCATCCCGGACGTCGCCAACGCCAGCCTCAGTTGGCGCTATCGCCGTTTCAGCACCCGTCTCCTCTACAACTTCACCGGCGCCCATATCACCAGCTACTCGGCGACCAGTCCGGCCCTGAATGTGTACCGCTACGACCGTGACACCGTGAGCTGGGGGATGGCCTATCAGCTCCGGCCCGAGGTGTCGTTCACCCTCGATGTCGCCAACCTCTTCAATGAGCCGCAGCGATTCTACGTCGGCAACGCCTCCCGCATGCAGAGCACGATCATCAATTTCATCACCATCACCGGCGGTATCAGCGGCCGATTCTAGGCGGAAAGCCGCAGGCGCCGCGCAACTTCAACCGTTTCTTTCCCATGTCCTCATCGAAATCCCCCCGCACCTCCTCCCTCACGCGCCGCGATCTTCTGCGGAGCGGCGGCCTTGGCCTGATCGGGGTGTCTGCGCTAGGTCCGGTTTCCCCGTCGCTGTCCGCCGCGGAGGAGAAGAGCGCGGCGAAGAAAAAGGCCCCGGCCGCCCCGCCGGCCGAGCTGGTCCCGCTCAACCGGTTCCCGAGGCTGATGCAGGACTACTTCCTGAAGCGCGTCGTGGAGAACGAGCGTGCGGCCGAGGCGCGGGTCGCCGGTCTATGTTCGCGGGCCGACGCCGAGGAGTACGTGCGCGACATCTCCGCGAAGGTCCGGCGCTGCTTCGGACCGTTGCCGGAAAAGGGGCCGTTGAACCCTCGCGTGACACGCACGGTCGACCGCGATGCCTACACGATCGAGAATGTCATCTTCGACAGCCGCCCGGATTTTCCGGTCACCGGCAACCTGTACCTGCCAAAAATGCGCGTCGGGAAAACACCCGCGGTCGTGGGCGTGTGCGGGCACTCGCTCAACGGAAAGGCCGGCGGAACCTACCAGTCTTTCGCCCAGGGGCTGGCGCGCCTCGGCTACATCGTCCTCATCATTGATCCGATCGGACAGGGCGAACGCTTCCAATATGTAGACGCGGCGCTGAAGCCGCTCAAGGAGGGGAGTGTCCGCGAGCACCTTCACGTCGGTAACCCCCAGTTTCTGGTCGGGGAGTTCTTCGGCACGTGGCAGGCATGGGACGCGATCCGCGCCTTCGATTACCTGCAGACCCGGCCCGAGGTCGACGGCACCCGGATCATGGTCACCGGCAACTCCGGCGGCGGCACGATCACCACCTGGTGCTGCGCCCTCGAGCCGCGGTTTCTCGCCGCCGCCCCCAGCTGCTTCATCAACACCTTCCGGCGCATGCTGGAGAGCGAGCAGCCCGCGGACACCGAACAGTGCCCGCCGCATACGCTGGCGCAAGGGCTCGATCACGCCGAATTCTTGGTGCCGTATATCCCGCGGCATCTCATTCTGCTCGGCCAGGAAAAGGACATGTTCGATGCCCGCGGGCTTGAGCAGTCCTACGTTCGCCTGAGGCGGCTCTACGAGTTACTCGGGGTGCGTGAGCACGTGGACCACTTCATGGGGCCCGATTACCACGGCTACTCGCAACCCAACCGTGAGGCGATGTACGGTTGGTGCAACCGCGTCACCGGCCACGCCCGGACGCAGAAGGAGCCGGCGCTGACCCTGGAAAAGGACGAGGTGCTCTGGTGCACCCCCCGCGGCCAGGTGGCCGATCTGCGTCCGAACACCGTGCTCTCCTTCACCCGCGACTCCGCGGAGCGGCTGCGGGCCGGTCGGAAACCGCTGACCGGCGTGGCACTCGAACGCGCCTTGGCGGAGACCTTGCGTCTGCCGGCGCGTTCAGGGACTCCCGACTACCGGATTCTCCCTGCCGTCGCCAACCGGAGGTATCCGAAACGTTTTGCCGCGCATTACGCCGTCGAGACCGAGCCGGGGATTCTCGCGATCGTCCTTCGCCTGGCCGACGCGTCGGCGTCCTATCGCGTGCCGCGCGGTCCCCGCCGCGCGGTGCTCTACGTTTCGCACCGTTCGGCCGACGCCGAACTGCGCGACGAGCCCCTGGTGCGTGAAGTCATGGCCGCCGATCCGGATGCCGCGGTGTTCGCCTGCGACGTGCGCGGCATCGGCGACTCGCAGCCCAACACGACCAGCAAGGGGTTCACCGACCCCTACGGCAGCGACTACTTCTACGCCATCTACGGCATCATGTCCGACCAGCCATACCCGGCGCAGCGCGCCTTCGACATCCTGCGCGTTGTCGACTGGCTGCAGGCTCACGGACACGAGGAGATCCACCTCGTCGCAAAGGGCTGGGGTGCGATCCCCGCCACGTTCGCGGCCCTGCTTGCCCCGGCGGTCAAACGGGTGACCCTCAAGCATGCGCTCTCCTCCTACGCGGACATCGCCGCGGCCGAGGATTACGATTGGCCGCTTTCGGCATTTATTCCCGAGGTGCTCAAGACCTTCGACCTGCCCGACTGCTACGCCGCGCTCGCGGGGAAACAGCTGAAGCTCATCGAGACCAAGGGCGCCCAGTCGGGACTTTGACGCAGGGACGGCGCAAGGGGTCCACGGTCCATCAGGTGACTTTGCGACCGCGACGCCGATGCGCTGGTTGTCGCGGTGCGTCCAATTCAGTTCCTTCGTCGGCACGCCGTCGCCGGTATTGCCCACGTAAAACAGGTAGTATCAATCACCGAATGGGTGGACCGTGGGGTTGTGCGTGCATCGCAAGCCCGGGCGGCCCGCCGCCCCCGCCAAGGCCGGACGTCGCGGTCGTGCCAAGATCACCGACGAGATGCGCAAGGCGGTCGGAGAGATGGTGGCGGCTGGTCAGACCGGCGCAGCCATCGCGAAGGCGCTTAAGATCTCCCTGCCGTCCGTGCAGAACATCAAGAAAGCGCTCGGCTTGGTGAAGGCCCGCTGAGTTTCAGGCCGAAACGGACCAAGCAATCGGTCGCAAGCCCGCTCCTGTTTTCGGGGGCGGGCTTTTCGTTTTCATGAAAAGGCCGGACTCCCAAATTCCATCCGTACCGAGTAGCGAAAAAGCGATTTCGAATCGCGCTTTGTAAGTAGTGAACAGCGAAAACGGCCCCCTCTGCGAAGTGGGGGTGCCCGGGGTGGGCGGTGGAGGGGTGGTGCCCCATCCACAGTTTTCACAATACTCTGCACCCCCCGAGGATGGAGGCCGAAAAGATACCGGATTTCCCATACCACCCTCCCCTTAAATCCGACCGAGCGAGGCAAACGCTTCTCCTCGATCGCCTCGATGCCGCTTAGAGGACCCTCGGGCGCTAGAGACTGCGGCGACCGACAAGCTCATAGGGCATTTTGACGGGAATGAACACTGAGGTTACCGTTCCTCAGGAGAGTCTCAATGAACCCGATGCCGGTCATCTGGAAGCGTCTCATAACACGCGGACAAACATGCCGGCGTTGTGAAGATACTGGCCGCGAACTCACGGCAGCGATTGCGAAGCTCGAGGTTGCCCTGCGTCCGTTGGGAGTCTCGCCATTCCTTGAAGCCAAGGAAATCGATGAGGCCTCTTTCAAAGTATGTCCGGAGGAATCGAACCGTGTATGGATCGCCGGTAAACCGATTGAGGAGTGGCTTGGTGCCACGGTTGAGATGACTCGCTGCTGCACAGCGTGTGGCGAGTCGGATTGCCGGGCACTTAAAGTCGGCGATCGGACCTACGAGACGATCAACGAGCTTCTATTCATCAAAGCTGCACTGATGGCAGCTAGCCAAATGATCACTGCGCCAGAGGCGACGATTCCCAAAACGTGCTGTGCTCACGACACGAATACCGAACCGATCTGCTAGTCCGGTAGGCACAATCCAACGACAGATACCGCAAAATAAAAACCTGAAGACAGCGAGCCCACCGCCAATTCGAAGTGGCCCAGTGCATTGAGGCAGTTGCCGAAACCACATGTCTACTGAGGTCAGTTCGGCGGTGGGACGACGCAAGGGGTCAGGCCGAAACGTGCAACGGCCCCGAGGCGAACGGTACGTCGGATAAGGAAGGCGCGACGGGCGATGCCGCTCGCGGCCGACCTTCAGCTCGGGGGTCAAATCCAGCAGTCGATCGCTGACGAATCTCCCTCCCGGGTTGCAGGTTTCGGCCTGACCCCGTCGGATCGCACCCCGCTTTCCATGCGGAGAATAAGGGCGCTATTCTCCGCAACGGGCAAAAACCGTAATTAGTGAAGCGACGGTCCAAGCTATGTCCATTCATCCCAGGCTGCTGCTCATGCAGGCGCAAGTCACTCGCTCGCGAATCTGTCTTTCCGATTTCAGGCCAGCGGCCGAAATGGCGCGAGTCCATACTCAACCGGACCATGAAACGCCCGAGCCTTTTCGCCTAGCATTGCATCGGAGGCCGCAAAACCGCGGCAAGCCCGGGGAATTCTCATCTGAAAATTACTTATTAGCGCCACTTCGGTTCGCGTTGAAATCGCGTCTCCTCCGCCATCCTTCGCTCTGAGAGCTTCGGATGGCACGACCATCTTCTCCATTACCCCTGATTCCCGCGCGCGCCGTCCACCAGTTTGTATGTTTCTGGGGTCACGCCCGGTTTTTCTCACGGCCAACGCAAGTCACTCGTCTTAGTCCGTTCCAAGGCACAATCGGCTGGAGCCGAAGCGGCTGCTTCGGCCCACCGCGGGCGAGACACGTAAAGGAGCAAGCAACGCGAAGAACCGCGTCCGAATGCTGGCTCCTTGAAATGCTGAGGGGTGCCGATCACTCTCTCGCTTGATCTCGCCGCTTCATCACCTCCGCGGCTGGCCTGCACGAAAGTGTGATGTCACCGCGCGTGAAATTCGGATCCCTCGGGCGATGGTCTTCCCACCCGCCGCTGCTATGCTCCGCTTCGCGCTCCTCGCCCTCGCTGTTTTCGCCCCCCCCTCGCCCGGGCTGCGCGCCGCCGGGCCAGTACTGGTCGAGATCTGCGAGACAGGCGTACCCCGCGACAATTCTTGGCCAACCGATCCGGTGGCCACAGAGCATCATTCCGAGGACTTGTTCGGCCTCTTCGAGCTGCCACACAAGTATATCTCCACTGGCGTCCGCGCGGACCGCGCCTTCCCGACGTTCGTCCGTGCCTCAGCCGAAATTCGCCTGCCCGCCGGCGAGCATCGGCTGCTACTGCGTTCCCGGGGCGCCGCGCGCGTCTTTGTCGACGGTCGGCAGGTGCTCGCGACGCCCTTCGACCAGCCCCGCCAGTTCGCCGTCGGCAACGCCGGGGAGTTACCCGTAGAGGAACAGGAGACCTTCATCGACCTCGGACCCGGGTACCGTTTCGCTCCGCCCGGCAACCGCGAATCCATCGCCACCGTGGCCTTTCCCGCGGAGCGCCCCGTCCGCGTGGTCCTCGAAACGTTGATCGGAGGAATGCAATCGACGGGCAAGAACGGTAAACCTTTCCGCCCCGAACTCGGTGAAACGGTGATCGCCGTCCAACTCGCCGGCGCGACCGCGTGGCATCTCCTATCCCCCGGCTCCCGTTCCGTCCCCTACACGGACGCGGGGTGGAACGCCTACGAATCCGAGCGCCGGCTCCGGCTCGACGCCATCAACCGCGCCGCGCGCGCCGCCCGCCGCGCGGAGCACGCATCCTATTGGGATTCCCGCCGCACCGCCGCCGCCGCCTGGCTACGCTCTTCCCGCGAAGAACCCGTGCCCGCGCTCCCCCCCGCTTTTCCCGGCCAAAACCTCGTTGACCACTTCATCGGCGCCCGCATCGCGGAAGTCGCCGGCCAGACCGCCCCGCGCCGCCCCGAAGGCGGCGTCGACTTTCATCGCGAGATCAAGCCGATCCTCGAAGCCCGGTGCTACAGCTGCCATCAGGGTTCGAAGGTCAAGGGCGGCCTCCGCCTCGACACTCGCAACGCCACCTTCGCCGGCGGTGCGAACGATGGCCCTGCGGTCACGCCCCATCGGCCGACGGAAAGTTCGATCCTCCGGCGAATTACCAGCACCGATCCGGAGGAAATTATGCCGGCTAAAGGCGATCCGCTGCCTGCGCCCGAAATCGCCCTGCTCCGCCGCTGGATCGAGGAAGGCGCGCCGTGGCCGGACGTGGCCGTCGCCAGCTTCGAGCTCACTCCGCTCGCCGACGACCTAACTTTTTTGCGCCGGGCCACCTTGGATACCATCGGGGTCGTGCCCTCCGAGGACGAGATCGCCGCCTTGCGCGCGGACCGGGCGCCTGACCGCCGCGCCCGTGTCATCGACCGCCTCCTCAACGATCCACGGTGGGCCGACCACCAGATGGGCTACTGGCTCGATGTCCTCGCCGAGAATCCGAACCTCATTAACCCCACGCTCAACAACACCGGCCCGTTCCGCTGGTGGCTGCACGAATCCCTAGTCGACAACAAACCGCTCGACCTGTTCGTCACTGAACTGCTGCGTCTAGAGGGCAGCGAACGCTTCGGTGGCCCGGCTGGTTTCGGCGTCGCCTCGCAGAACGACGTCCCGATGGCAGCCAAGGGCATCATCGTCAGCTCCGCTTTCCTCGGGGTCGAAATGAAGTGCGCGCGCTGCCACGACGCCCCG
>CAIUOU010000058.1 GCA_903900845.1 uncultured Opitutia bacterium | reverse complement strand
GCCGCGCCGGGATCGAGCACCACACCGTTCACCGCGATTCCGAACGGGCTCATGCCCAACGGCGTCGGAGTCGCCGCGGCTTGGGGCAGCAGCGGAACGCGGAACTCATGCCGCTGCGGCGCGATCCGGTTCGGATTACCCCGGCCGGGAAAACGCCCGGTGGCGTGATCGGGGATGCCATTGGCGCGGATGATCCGGACCCCGCCCTCGACCGTGATGCTCACCTGCGGCGCCTCACCGGCCCACTCGATCGCCGGCAGGCTTTCGTGGCCCGGATGGGCGAGGACACAGTCCGCCCAGCCGGCGGTGAACAGCGACATCGCGACCCGGCTGGCGGCCGAGCGGAAACGAAGGAAAGCTTCCGTTCCGACAGGGTGGTTGCGCCGACGGAGGAAATTCAACACACCAGCGCCATGTCAGACCGCCCCGAGGGCCGCACGCTGATTCTCATGGTGGACGACGACCGGAAGCTCTGCCGGCTGGTGTCCACGTATCTCGAGCCGCTGGGATTTTCCGTGACCGCCGTTCACTCCGGCCCGGAAGGCGTGGAACGCGCCACGGCCGCCGACGCCCCGTGGCACGCCGTGATTCTGGACGTCATGCTGCCCGGCTTTGACGGGTTCGAGGTGCTGCGGCGGATCCGCCAGCGCTCCACCGTTCCGGTGCTCATGCTCACCGCCCGCGGGGATGAAACCGATCGCATCGTGGGACTCGAGGTAGGAGCCGACGACTACCTGCCGAAGACCTTCTCGACGCGCGAGCTGCTCGCACGGCTACGCGCCGTGCTTCGCCGCAGCGCCGCCCAGTCCGCGCCCACCGCCGCCATGCCGCCGGCCGAGATCGTCGTGGGACCCCTGCGGGTGAACCTCGAAGCCCGATCCGCCGTGCTTGACGCCTCACCGCTCGCGCTCACGCCGGTGGAGTTCGACCTTCTGGCGAGTCTCGCCAAGGCGCGCGGACGGGTGAAGTCCCGCGAGGCGCTCCTCGACGAGTGCCGCGACCGGAACTATGAGGTCTTCGACCGCTCGATCGATGTCCACATCTCGTCCCTGCGGCGCAAGCTCGGCGATGACGCCCGGGAGCCGCGCTACATCCGCACCGTGCGCTCCGCCGGCTACATGATGGTCGGCCCGGAATGAGTCCGGCCGCGATGCCCCGCTGATTTTGTCCTAACTCCGCCCTCCGCGACGCGTCCCGTCCGACGTCCGATGAAGGTATCCTATCCGCTTTCGCTGAAGGTCTCGCTGTGGCTGGTGCTCAACCTGCTGCTGCTGGCCGCGCTGGGTGTGGGCTTCTTCGTCGCACAGGGCGGCCTCGGCTGGAGCGCGCTGGTCGCCGGGCCTTCGGGCGACCGGGTCCAGTCGTTGTTCAGCGCGATCGCCGGCGAGGCCGCCGCGGCGAACGGCGAGGCGCGGCACGCGGTGCTGAAGCGGTTCGGCGAAAACTACGGCGTGGAGTTCATGCTTTTCGGTTTCGGGGAAACCCAGCTCGCCGGACGGAGCACGGAACTGCCGGCTCTCCTGCGCGAGAGGCTCGGCCTGCGCGGGGGACCCCGAGGTTTCGGGTTCCGCGGCGGTGCGGCGGGCTTCACCGGCCCGCGCGAGGGCGAGCGCCCGTGGCGCGACGGCAGGGAGAAATCCATGCGGGACGGCCCGGACCGCGCCTGGACGCCGCCGGATCCCGCGCGGAAGGGGGAACTGCCGTTACCCGCACCCGGGGACTGGCGCGCCAGCCGCTTCATCCTGCGCACCTCCGATCCCTCGGCCTACTGGATCGGTCTGCGGGTGCCCTTCGCGGCGCCGGAACGCATCGGCCGACCGACGCCCGCGCTGCTCGTCGCGCGCGTCGGTTCGTTTTGGAAACTGCTGGATCTCGTCGGCCTGGAGGCGTGGTTCCTCGCGGCCGGAGGCGTGCTCGTGCTTTCCGTGCTGTTCTGGCTTCCGCTCGTGCGCAGCATCACGCGGCCCCTGGCCCAGCTGACCACGGCCACCGGCCGCATCGCGGAGGGCCGCCTCGACACCCGGGTGGACGCCAGCCGGCGGGATGAACTCGGCCGGCTCGGCGAGTCGGTGAACCGGATGGCGGCGCGCCTCGACGCGCAGATGACAGGGCAGAAACGCTTCCTGGGCGATGTGGCGCACGAGCTTTGCTCCCCGCTCGCACGACTTCAGCTGGCGACCGGAATCCTCGCCGAGCGCACGCCCGCCGAACTGCGTGACACCGTCGCCGACGTGCGGGAGGAGGTGCAGCAGATGAGCACGCTCGTGAACGAGCTCCTCACTTTCACAAAAGCCGGCTTGCAGCCGCGGCAGGCTGAGCTCACCGGGGTACCCCTGCCGGCTCTCGCGCAGGACGTCGTCTCCCGCGAGGACGCCACGGGCCGCGTGATTGTTGACTTGCCGACGGACACGGTGGTGCAGGCCGACGCCGCGCTGCTGGCGCGGGCCCTCGCCAATCTCGTGCGCAACGCCCTGCGTTACGCCGGAGAGACGGGCCCCGTGCGCGTGAGCGCCGCGCGCGCGGGGGGAACCGTGATCATCACCGTCGACGACGAAGGCCCGGGCGTACCGCCCGCGGATCTAGACCGGCTCGGTGAGCCCCTCTTCCGGCCGGAACTGGCGCGAACGCGCGAAGGCGGCGGCGTGGGCCTCGGGCTCGCGATCGTCCGCTCGAGCATCGCCTCGTGCGGGGGCGAGGTGCGCTTCTCCAACCGGGACCCCCGCGGTTTCCGGGCTGAGATCCGTTTGCCTGCGGCCTGAGTCCGCCGGGGAAACTTTACGTTTCCTTAACAAATCCGGTGCCCCGGCGAAATGATACCCTAACACCCGCCCGGTACGCTTGGTGGCATGTTCCGCCCCACCTGCGATTTCACCCCCGTCGAAGGCACGCCGCGCCAGACCGTTTCCCAACGGGGTGACGCAGCCGCTGACCAAGCCCGCGCGGAGCTGCTCGAGCTCGTACGCCGAGCACGTGCAGGGCGGTCCGACGCGCAGGCGGAGCTCGTGCGCCGATACTCGCGGCGTCTCACCGGCTTCGTGCGCGGAATCATCCGCCAGCCCGACGCCGTGGAGGACGTGGTGCAGGTGGCCTTCATCAAGATGTTCCGCCGCCTTTCCCGCCTGCGCGATCCGGCCGTGTTCGAGTCCTGGCTCTTCACCCTGGCCCGCAACAGCGCCCTCGATTTCATCCGCCGCCGTAACTGCCGGCCGGCCACCGTCGGGATCGACGAGCAGGTGAATCAAGTCGCCGACCCCCGCAACGAGACCGCGGTGCCCGAGATACTGGCGGCCCTCGAACACGCCCTCGCCCGCCTCAATCCGCTCGATCGCGGTCTCGTCAGCCAATTTGTCCGCGGCGACAGCTACGGCGAGATCGCCCGGCGCGCCGGGATTTCCCTCGCGTCGGTGAAGGTGCGCCTGCACCGCGTCCGGCCGTATTTGCGGAACGCGGTCGGCGAGATGACAGCCACGCGGGTCGCGGGCACCCGGGGTTGGGGCTCGGCTGCGCCGGCGCCTCTCGCCGCCTGAAGCGCTTTTCAACTCCACGGTTTGCTTCGCGGGGTCGGCGGCGGATGATGGGAGCCTCATGACCTCACCCGCGACCTCATCCCGCGTCTGGTTCATCACCGGCTGCTCCGGCGGCCTCGGGCGCGACCTCGCCGCCGCCGCTCTCGCGCGCGGAGACCACGTGGTGGCCGCGAGCCGTCGGCCGGACGCGCTCCACGATCTCGTCGCCTCACACCCGGAAACGTGCCGGGCGTTCGCGCTCGACGTCCATGACCCGGACTCGATCCAGGCCGCGGTCGAGGAGGCCGGGCGTGAGTTCGGGGCGATCGATGTCCTCGTAAACAACGCCGGTGGGGCGGTTTTCGGGGCGTTAGAGGAGCTGGACGACGCGGAGACCGCGCGGAACCTCGAGCTGAATTTCCTCGCGCCGCTGCGGCTGACGCGCGCCGTGCTGCCGTTGATGCGCACGCGGCGGCGCGGTCATATCATCAGCCTCTCCGCCGCCGCCGTGCTCGGAAACTATCCCGGCTTCTCAGCCTATGGCGCCGCTAAGGCCGCGCTCGAGGCGGCGATGGAGTCGCTCGCGCAGGAAGTGCGGCCATTCGGCATCGGTGTCACGCTCGTGCAACCGGGACCGTTCCGCACCGGTTTCCTGGAGCGCTCGACGGAGCGCGCCGCGGCACGCATCGACGATTACGCCGCGACGAGTGGGAAGTTTCTCACCTACCTCGGATCCATCGCCGGCAAGCAGCCGGGCGACCCCGGCGGCGCGGCGCGCGCCATCCTGACGGTGGCCGACGCGGAGCGCCCGCCGCTGCGGCTGGTGCTGGGCAAGTACGCGATCGACAAGGCCCGCCGAAGGCTCGTGACCGCCGGCCGTGAAATCGACGCCTGGGCCGAGGCGGGAACCGCGGCGGATTTCCCGGCGGGGTCCTGAATGAGCTCCGCCGTTGAAGACGTGGTGATCGTCGGCGCCGGTCTCACCGGCCTGCTGCTGGCGCGTGAACTGCACAAAAAAGGGCGGCGCCCGGTGCTCCTCGAAAAAAGTCGCGGGGCCGGCGGCCGCATGTCGACGAAACGCGTGGAGGGCGCGGTGTTTGACCAGGGGGCGCAGTTTTTCACCGCGCGGACGCCGCGTTTCGCCGCCGAGATCGAGGCATGGTGCGAGGCCGGGGTTGCCGCCCCGTGGCCGGACGGTGCGCCGTACCGGTACGTCGGACGTCCCGCGATGAACGCCGTGGGGAAACACCTCTCGGCCGGACTCGAGGTACGCCGCGAGGCCAAGGTGCTGGCGGTGAAGCGAAATGCGGAGGCTTGGGAGATTACAGTCGAGAACCAGCCGGCCCTTCACGCACGCGAGTTGGTGCTGACCGCGCCGGTGCCGCAGTCGCTCGCCCTGCTCGCGGCCGGGGATGTCGTGTTGCCGGCCGATCTGGCCGCGGAGCTGCGCGGACTCGATTATCACCCGTGCCTCGCTCTGATGCTCACGCTGGCGGAAACGAGCGCACTGCCCGCCGGCGGACTCGCGCCCGATGACGGCGGACCCGTGCGGTGGATCGCGGACAATACCAAGAAGGGTGTGTCACCCGGAACCTCCTCGGCTGTCACCGTGCACTTGGCGCCCGCGTTCTCGGAGGAAAACTACGGTCGCACAGAGGCGGAAGTGCTGGCGCTCGTGTCGCCGCTGATCACGCCGTGGCTGGGAGCGGCGGTGACGGGTGTGGCAATGCACCGCTGGCGCTACAGTGAACCGAAGACACGCCACTGCGAACCGTGCGTGTGGCGGCCCGACCTGCGCCTCGGAATTGCTGGAGACGCGATTGGAGGCCCGCGCGTTGAAGGCGCGGCGACATCCGCGTTCGCGCTGGCGGATCGGATGGCGGGCGAAGGGAGTTCCGCCCGCGAAGTGGGAACGTGAAAAAGGCCCGCGGGTTGCGGGCCTTCGCGGTGACGGCGCTGACGCCGGTCACTTGATCTCGAGCTGCGGGCGTGTCGGCTCGGGCCAGTCGATGTGGTAGAATTTCCCGCGTGGCTGGTCGACGCGCTCGTAGGTGTGCGCGCCGAAGTAATCGCGCTGGCCCTGGAGCAGGTTGGCGGGCAGGCGGGCCGAACGGTAGCTGTCGTAGTAGGCGAGCGCGGAGCTGAACGTCGGCACGGGCACGCCGCACTCGACGGCGAGGGCGACGACTTTGCGCCAGTTGGCCTGCGCCTGCTTGACGGTCTTGTTGAAGTACGGATCGAGGAGCAGGTTCGCGAGGTCGGGTTTGCGAGCGTAGGCCTCGGTGATTTTTTGCAGGAAGACCGCGCGGATGATGCACCCGCCGCGCCAGATCTGGGCGATCTCACCGAAGTTGAGCTTCCATTTGTACTCCTTCTGGGCCTCACGCATCAGCTGGAAGCCCTGTGCGTACGAGCAGATCTTGGAGCAATAGAGGGCATCGTGGATCGCGGCCACGAGCGCCTTGCGGGAGCCACGATACTTCTTGGTGGGCCCCTTGAGGATCTTGGAGGCGGCGACGCGCTCCTCCTTGATCGCGCTGAGGCAGCGGGCGAAGACGGACTCGGCGATGGTCGGAGCGGGCACGCCCATGTCGAGGGCGTTGACCGAGGTCCACTTGCCCGTGCCCTTCTGGCCGGCGGTGTCCAGGATGACATCGACGATGGGCTTACGCGAGGTGGGGTCCTTTTGCTTCAGGATGTCGGCGGTGATCTCAATGAGGAAGCTGCCGAGCATGCCCTCGTTCCACTCGGAGAAGATGGCGCCCATCTCCGGGGCCTTCAGGCCGAGGAGCCCCTTCATCAGCGCATAGGCCTCACAGATCATCTGCATGTCGCCATACTCGATGCCGTTGTGGACCATCTTCACGTAGTGGCCGGCGCCATTCTCGCCGATGTACGTGGCGCAGGGGACACCGCCGACGATCGGCTTGCCGGGGGCGGCGCCGGTGAGCGGACGGCCGGTTTTGGCGTCCACCTTGGCGGCGACGGCGTTCCAGATCGGCGCGAGCTCCTTGTAGGCCGCGGGATCACCGCCGGGCATCAGCGCCGGGCCGAAGCGGGCGCCTTCCTCGCCGCCGGACACGCCGGAGCCGATGAAACGCAGGCCCTTTTCGCGGAGCGTGCGCTCGCGGCGAATGGTGTCGGTCCAGAGTGCGTTGCCGCCGTCGATCACGATGTCGTTGGCATCAAGCAACGGCACGAGGCTGTCGATGACGGCATCGGTACCCTTGCCGGCCTGAACCAGGATGATGATTTTCCGCGGCTTCGCGATGGAGGCGACGAACTCCTCAAGGGTCTTGGCGCCGACGAGCCCGCCGGGCGTGTTCGGGTTTTCCGCGACGAACTTCTCGGTCTTCTCGGTCGTGCGGTTGTAGACCGAGATGCGGAAGCCGTGGTCGGCGATGTTGAGCGCGAGGTTCTGACCCATCACGGCGAGCCCGATGAGTCCGATGTCGGAGTGCGTTTTGGCCATGGAGAAAAAAGCGAAAGGAAACATAGAGCCCGATGCTCCCCGAAAACCAAACCCTTTCTCCGTCGAACCGTCCAAGTCATAGACAAGCCCGTGGCCGCGGCGCCGGCGGGCGGAAACCACTGCTGGGGGACAGGCTACGCGACGGCACTGACCCTGACCGATGCTCGCGGAACAGCCTGACCCTGCAAAAATCAGCGTCGGGCGCGCCTCACGTAGCCTGTCCCCGCCGCTTATTCGAGCCGTAGCCGCAGTGCGGACATTCACTCTGTGGGTTCCATTTAGTTACTATCCAACAGCTGTTTAGATCGTAAATGCCGCCACCTACCGCCCAATCCGTAAACAGCCTGTCCCCGTGAAGAGAGGCCATGCACCGAAGATTCTCTCCGGCGACACAGCCTGTCCCTCGGCTGAAGAATCCCAACTTCCCGCTGGCAAATCCTAGGGTCATCGGTTCGCTGCTTAACTGATACCGAGTCTCACTCCAATGTCGTCGTCCTTGCCCATTACACCGCTGTGCCAGCTACCCGCCGGCACCACAGCCCGGGTGTTCCAGCTCACGGGCGACGACAGCTTTTGCCAGCGGATCCGCGAGATGGGCTTCGGAGAAGCCGCGCTTGTGACCAAGATCTCGGGGTCCACCACCAGCCTCTGCCTCGTCAACGGCATGCGCATCGCCCTGAACCATCGCGCCGCCATGAGCATCGTGGTCGAGCACTTGCCGGCCCAGGCGCGCTGAGGACCTGCCCGCCCGCCATGGGATCGGACGCCAGCCAGCCCAACACGGGCGGAGACCCGCGCGCGTCCCTGCCGGCCCACTTCAGCGGGAACTCACCGGTTCGCCGCCGCCCCTCCGCCGCTCCGCGCGCCCCCGTGTACGCGATGGTGGGCAATCCCAACTGCGGTAAAACCACCCTCTTCAACGCCCTCACCGGACTGCGCCAGAAAGTCGGAAACTACCCGGGTGTCACCGTCGAGAAGAAGATGGGCGAGGCTTACTCCCAGCATGGAAAGCCGATGTGGGTCATCGATCTCCCCGGCGCCTACTCGCTCGCCGCCCGCTCACCCGACGAGGCCGTCACCCGAGACGTGCTGCTCGGTCGCCGCACCGATACACCGCAGCCCGACCGTATCATCTGCGTGCTCGACGCGACCAACCTCGAGCGGAACCTCTATCTCGCCCACCAGATCCTCGATCTCGGCCGGCCCGTGATCGTGGTGCTCAACATGATGGACCTCGCGCGCCGTGCCGGAGTGGCCATCGACGCCGCCAAACTGGAGGAACAGCTCGGCGTGCCTGTCATCACCTGCGAGGCGGTGCACAACCGCGGTGTCGTGGAACTGCGCATCGCCATGAGTCGCGCCGAACTGCCGCTCGCCCGACACCGTTGGGACGTGCCCGCACCGATCGCACCCGCCGTCGCTGAGCTGCAGGCCGGTCTCGTCGACGAAGGCCGACCTCCACTAGTGGCGCGCGCGGAGGCCCTCCTGCTGCTGACGGATTTCGACACGGTGCGCGTGGCCGGATCCACCCCCCTTGGAAACCGCACCGCCTCCGTGCTTGAAGCATGGCGGCGACGCTGGAGCGCCGAGGGCACCGACTGGTCCGCCGCGCTCATCAAGAGCCGCTACGAGGCCATCAACGTGCTATGCCAAGGCGTCGTGGACCGCCCCGCGCCGAAAGGGCTATCACTCTCCGACCGGATCGACGCGTTGCTCGTACACTCCGTCTGGGGTTGGGTCGTGTTCGGCGTGATCATGGCGGCGATGTTCCTCTCAATCTTTACCTTGGCGGAATACCCGATGGGGCTGATCGAGGGTCTCGTCGCCGACGGCGCAGGTCTGATCAAGGAAACGATGCCGCCGGGCGATCTGCGCGACCTGCTGACCGAGGGCGTAATCGGCGGGGCGGGCGGCGTGGTGGTTTTCCTGCCGCAGATCCTGATCCTATTCCTGTTCGTCGGTCTGCTTGAGAGTACCGGCTACATGGCGCGCGCGGCATTCCTGATGGACCGGCCGATGAGCCGCGTCGGCCTTCACGGCCGTTCCTTCATTCCCCTGCTCGGCTCCTATGCCTGCGCGATCCCCGGCATCATGGCGACACGCACGATCGAGAACGCGAAGGACCGACTCGCCACGATCCTTGTCGCGCCCCTGATGAGCTGCTCCGCGCGACTGCCCGTCTATCTGCTGATGATCGCGACGCTGCTCCCCGGCCGCGAAGTCCCGGCGATGACGAAAGCCGGCCTCATGCTGCTGATGTACGCGCTGGGCACGGGCGGAGCGTTCGGCTTCGCGTGGCTTTTCAAGCGCACCTTCCTTCGCGGCGACAACCCGCTCATGATCCTCGAGCTGCCGCCCTACCAGCCGCCACGGCTCAAGGAGATCCTTCGGCAGATGCTCGAGCGCGGGTGGCTCTTCCTGCGCAACGCCGGCACCATCATCCTCGCGATCTCGATCGTCCTTTGGTTCCTGACGACCTACCCGAAACATCCCGATCCGCAGGCGACGGCCGACACCCAGATCGCACACAGTTTCGCGGGGCAGGCGGGGCACATCCTGGAGCCCGTCATCAAGCCGCTCGGCTTCGACTGGCGCATCGGCATCGGCCTCATCACATCCTTCGCCGCCCGCGAGGTGTTCGTCAGCTCCATGGGGGTGATCTTCGGGGTGGAGAGCGCCGACGAGGACACCGCCCCGATCCGCGAGGCCATGCTTAAGGCGACCTGGCCGGACGGCGCCCCGCTGTTCACGCCCCTCGTCTGCCTCACGCTCATGATCTACTACGTCTTCGCGATGCAGTGCATGAGTACCATCGCGGTCGTGCGCCGGGAGACGCACTCCTGGCGGTGGCCGCTTTTTCAGGTAGCATACATGACCGGAACCGCGTGGCTCGTCTGCCTGCTCTTTTACCAGGCCGGCCGCGCCCTCGGCTTCTGATCATGGACGCCTCCTCCCAACGGATTGCCGCCCTCGCCGTGGTGGCCCTCGCCATCGTCGCACTGGTCGCCCGCGCTTTTCGCCGCCGCAAGGGCGCCGGCTGCAACGCCGGCTGCGTCTGCGCGACCCGTCCGCGACGAACGGAATAAGCTCCGCGAAACCGCGGACCTTCCCGGCTGCACCCGCGCCAAATCCGTTGCGGCCGCGTGCGGCCTACCCATCTTCCCGCCATGCCCCTTCGTCTCCTCGCCGCCCTCGCGGCCGCGTTCCTCGCCGCCAGTGGCAATGCCGCCGCGCAGGAAAAACCCCTCGCCTTCACCGGCGCACGAATCATCCCGATCGCCGGACTGCCCGTCGAGAACGGCGTCCTGATCCTGCAAGGCGGCCGGATACTTGCCGTCGGCCCCGCCGCTTCCACCGCGATTCCCGCCGGCGCCGAGGTGCGCGACGCCCGCGGCAAGGTCATCATGCCGGGCCTGGTCGACTCCCACAGCCACATCGGGGGCGCTTCGGGAGCCGACGGCGCCAGCCCGGTGCAGCCCGAAGTCCGCGTCCTCGACGCGATCGACGTGCGCCACGCCAGCATCCAGAAGGCGCAGGCCGGCGGCATCACCACGGTCAACGTGATGCCCGGCTCCGGCCATCTCATCAGCGGCCAGACACTCTACCTGAAGCTGCGCGACGGCCGCGTGATCGACGATCTGCTCGTCCGGCTGCCCGATGGCTCGATCGCCGGCGGTCTCAAGATGGCCAACGGAACCAACTCCATCCGCAGCCCGGGTGGACCCTTCCCCGGCTCGCGAGCCAAGTCCGCCGCGCTCGTTCGCGAGCAATTCGTGAAGGCGCAGGAGTACCAGGCGCGCCGCGAACGCGCCGGCAACGACGCGGAGAAACTCCCCGCCCGCGACCTCGCGCTCGAGATGCTCGTCGAGGTCCTGGAGGGGCGCCGCATCGTCCAGCATCACACGCACCGCCACGACGACATCCTCACCGTCCTGCGCCTCCGGAGGGAGTTCGGCTTCAAGGTCGTTCTCCACCACGTGAGCGAGGCCGCCAAGGTCGCCGCCGAGATCGCCGCCGCCGGCGTTCCCAGCTCGGTGATCATCATTGATTCCCCCGGGGGGAAACTGGAGACGCGCGACTTCGCCCTGGAAAACTGTGCCGCCCTCGAACGCGCCGGAGCCGAAGTCGGACTGCATACCGACGACAGCGTCACTGACTCCCGGCTCTTCCTCCGCTCCGCCGCGCTCGCCGTGCGCGCCGGCATGACCCCCGAGGGCGCCCTGCGCGCGGTGACAATCGCCAACGCCCGCATGCTCGGAATGGAGGCCCGCGTAGGCACCCTTGAAACGGGCAAGGACGCCGATTTCATCCTGCTCTCCGGCGACCCGCTGAGCGTTTACACCGAAGTGGAACAGACTTGGGTCGACGGCGTTAAGGTCTTCGACCTCTCGGATCCGACCGACCGCCTTTACGCCCGCGGCGGACCCGGCGCCGGCGAAAACCGCCGCCCGCCGCTCTGCTGCTTCGGCAGCGCCTGGGACATCATCATGGCGGCGAACGGAGGAAACGGCCAATGAAACGGCTTCTCGCCACCCTCTCCCTCCTCTCCGGTTCGGCCCTCACCGCCGCGGAGATCACGCCGCCCGTCGCCGTCCTCGGCGAGATGGTTCACACGCTCAGCGGCCCCGCGATCAAGGACGGCCTCGTCCTGATGCGCGACGGCCGCATCACCTACGCGGGCCCGGCCGCGGGTCGCGCGGTTCCCGCCGACCACCGGGTGCTACGGGCCAGGGTGGTCACGCCGGGCCTCATTGACGCCCGGGCGACCGCGGGCCTGTCCGGCATCCTCAACCAGGCGCAGGACCAGGACATGCTCGACCGCTCCGCGCCGCTGCAACCGGAACTGCGGGCGATCGACGCCTTCAACGCCCGCGACCCGCTGGTGACGTGGTTGCGCTCGTTCGGCGTCACCACCCTCAACACCGGCCATGCCCCGGGTGCGCTCATCTCGGGCCAGACCATGATCGTGCGCACCGCCGGCCGCAGCGTGGAGGACGATGTGGTCAACCCCGCGGCGATGATCGCGGTCTCGCTCGGCGGCAGCGCGGTGAGCCGCGCGGAAGGACCGCCCGGCGGGTCCGCGAAGTCCCCCGGCACGCGGGCCAAGGCGGTCGCGATGCTGCGCGCGGAGCTGATCAAGGCGCAGGAATACGCGCGGAAACGCGACGTGAAGGACGAGACCAAGCGGCCCGCGCGCGACCTCCGGCTCGAGACACTGGCCCGCGGCCTCGACGGCTCGCAGCGCTTCCTCATCACCGCGCACCGCCAGCAGGATATCCTCGCGTCGCTCCGCCTCGCGCGGGAGTTCAACCTTCGCATCGTCCTCGACGGCTGCGCCGACGCCCCCCTCGTGCTTGAAGAGATCAAGGCCAGCGGGTTCCCCGTGATCCTGCACCCCACCATGGCCCGCGCGAGCGAGGACACCGAGAACCTCGCGATGGACACCGCCGCGCGACTGGCCGCGGCCGGCATCCCCTTCGCGCTGCAGAGCGGCTACGAGAGCTACGTGCCCAAGACCCGCGTCGTGTTGTTCGAGGCCGCCGTGGCCGCCGCCCGCGGCCTCGGCTTCGAGCGGGCGCTGGCGGCCGTCACGCTCGACGCGGCCCGCATCCTGGGGATCGACGGTCGCACCGGCTCGCTCGCCGAGGGCAAGGACGCCGACCTCGCGCTCTTCGACGGCGATCCTTTCGAGTACACCGCGCACGTCACCGCCACGGTCGTCGCCGGTCGCGTTTTCGCCGACGGCCCCCGCTGAGGCCCCGCTCAGGCGGAACCGCGAACCTCGCTCATGAGACCGACGAGATTGCCCTCCGGGTCGCGCAGGAAGGCCATCCACAGCTCGAGGTCAGGCAGTCGCGCGGTCAGCGCCGGCGCGCGCTCGGGAACCGCCCCGCGCGCCACCACCGCGGCGTAAGTCACCGCGAGGTCGCCCACGCGGAAATAGAGGAGGGAATTCCTGCCCGCCTCTCCGTGGCCCCGCGGGGTTGTGAGCATCAGCCTCACCCCACCGGCCTCCAGGAAGGCGAGGTCCGGACCCGCGGAAAACAGGAGGCGCAAGCCAAGGGTGTCGCGGTAGAATGCGAGCGCTCTCGGGACATCCGCCATGGTCAGGGCGACCTGGGCGAGACCAGCGATGGCGGCGGGGGCGGCGGGGTCCATGCCGGATCCCGGTCCAAGCCCGCCCGGAAGTCCAACCCGGTCTCCTCTGGGAAAACACTTGGAACCTTTGCGGAAAATTCCACCAATGCTCTCCTTGAGCGTCGTGCCGGCTCAGGCACCGTCCTTCTCTTTCATGCAATCCATCCCCCTGTTCCCGTTAGCCGACTACTGGTGGTTCTACGCGCTTTTCACCGTCGGGGTGATCGGCCTGCTCGGACTCGACCTCGGGGTGTTCCACCGGAAGGCCCACGACGTCTCCTTCAAGGAGGCGCTCGGTTGGACCGTGGTTTGGTGCGTGCTGGCGGTCTCGTTCTGCTTCGGGCTCTGGCGCTACGCGGAGTGGAAGCTCCCGCAGGACCCCCGGCTGGTCGCGGCGGGCCTCACCGCGGTCGAGGCGACCGGGCTCGCCCGGCAGACGGCCCTGGAGTTCCTCACGGGATACGTGGTCGAGCTGTCGCTGTCGGTCGACAACATCTTCGTCTTCATCGTCGTCTTCACGTTTTTCGGGATACCGACCCAGTACCAGCACCGCGTACTCTTCTTCGGCATCCTCGGGGCGCTCGTTTTCCGCGTGATCTTCATCTCGCTGGGAGCGGTGCTGATGAAGTTCCACTGGGTGATCTGGGTGTTCGGCGGATTCCTCATCCTCACCGGCCTGAAGATCCTGTTCGCTCCGGAGAAACCGATGGACCCGGAGCGGAATCCGCTCCTCCGCCTCCTGCGGCGCATCGTGCCGATCACCACCCGCTTCGAGGGCCAGAAGTTCTTCGTGATGGAAAAAGGCGTGCGCCACGGCACCCCGCTGCTCGTCGCCCTCGCGGCGATCGAGTTCAGCGACATCATCTTCGCCGTCGACTCGGTGCCGGCCATCTTCGCCATCACCAAGGAACCGCTGGTGGTGTTCACCTCCAACATCTTCGCCATCCTCGGCCT